>JAIEPT010000074.1 GCA_019748295.1 Gemmataceae bacterium
GAAGGAGCCGCGCACGAAGTAAGCGGTTTCGCATGGCGTCACGCCGAACCGCTTACTGCGTGCGCGGCTCTTCGCAGGCGAAAGACGAAGGAGCCGCGCACGAAGTAAGCGGTTTCGCATGGCGTCACGCCGAACCGCTTACTGCGTGCGCGGCTCCTCGGAAGCTTCGCATGCTTCGCCGGTGAAAGCGGTAGCTTCAAAGAGCCCGGCCAGGAACCCGGCGAAGCATGGCACACGCCACACCATGAAGCCCAATCAATGACTCTTCAACGCTTTCGGTTGAAGATGCAATAACTTGCTCAAGGGGAGAGGGGTGCTCATCTTCGCAGATTAGATGCTGCTGATCGAATGCGGCCGATTTGAGCAATGGCCCAATCCCTGCTGGTGGACCGGTGGGGCTGCGGGTACAAAAGCACTGGATCCGTACCCTGCACGCGAGTGGTTCCATGCACGATGCTTCGTTCGAGTTTCTGAAAAAGCTGCTGCTGACGCCGAGCCCTTCCGGCTTCGAAAAGCCGGTGCAAGATGTGGTGCGAAGTTGGGCGCAGCCGTTGGCCCACGAAGTCCGCACGGATCGGCACGGCAACGTGATCGCCGTCCTCAATCCGCAAGGATCGCCGCGCATCATGCTTGCCGGCCATTGCGATCAACTTGGCCTCATGGTCCAGCACATCGACGATTCGGGCTACCTCTACGTGCAGCCGATCGGCGGTTGGGACATGCAGATTCTGCTGGGCCAAAACCTCGTCGTGTGGACGAAGAATGGGCCAGTCAACGGCGTCGTGTCGCGCAAGGCGCCGCACCTGCTCACGAATGACGAACGCAAAAAGGTTCCGGAGTTTACCGACATTTGGGTCGATATCGGCGCCGCCAGCAAGACGGAGGCCGAGGAACTGGTCAGCCATGGCGATCCCATTACCGTCGATCTTGGATGCCGGGATCTGCGCAATCAGTTTTTCACGTCGCCAGGCCTCGACGACAAGGTCGGCCTGTGGACCGTGATGGAAACGCTAAGGCTTTTGCACGATCGGCCCTTGCAGGCAGCCGTGTTCTGCGTGTCTACTGTGCAGGAGGAGATCGGTCTGCGCGGCGCCACGACCAGCGCCTACGGCATCCGCCCGGACGTCGGCATCGCGGTCGATGTGTGTCATGCCACCGACACTCCGGGCAGCGACAAGAAGCAAGTGGGCGACATTCGGCTAGGCAAAGGCCCCGTCGTCTTCCGCGGGGCGAACGTCAATCCGCATGTCCACGACGGGTTGGCCAGGGCGGCGAAGAATCTCGAAGTGCCGGTGCAGACGCGGGGCGTGCCGCGAGCGACGGGGACGGATGCGAACGCGATCCAGATCGCTCGCGACGGCGTGGCTGCGGGGTTGGTCGGCATTCCGAACCGATACATGCACAGCCCGGTCGAAGTAGTAAGTCTCGAAGATCTCGACCGAGCCGCTCGGCTGCTGGCGGAGTTTTGCGTCAACGCCCGCGGCGACGATTCGTGGATTCCGTGATCGGCTTGAGCGAATCGCTGAAGCGAGGAAACGCTGCCATGAACGACCAAGGCATACGCACTCCCGGCACGGTTCTCAGTGCCGAGTCCGCGATCCCCGCGGACCTTGCCTCGGGATTGCCGACGGAAAAGATCCCGCTTTCGCCGCAGGATCGTTCGTGGCTTCTCCGCCAGATCGACCGCTGGCGCGAGCTGGGTCTGATGGGCGACACCCAAGCTCGCTCCATCCTCGGCCTCTACGAAGAGCGTTGGGAAGCACAGGCGCGCACGCAAAGCACGGCCATCTTCGTCCTGATGGCCATCGCCGCGCTTCTCGTCAGCCTCGCCGTCATCCTGGTCGTCGGGTTCAACTGGGAAGCCATGCCCAAGCCGATGAAGCTGGCAACGCTGATCGGCAGCGTTGCCGGCATGCACGGCCTCGGCTTGTGGCTGCGGTTCGGCAAAGGATGGAACCGCAGCTCGGAGATCGCGTTCTTCTTCGGCTGCCTGCTCTATGGCGCCAGCATCTGGCTGATCGCCCAAATCTTCAACCTCGATTCGCATTACCCCGACGGCTTCTGGTGGTGGGCATGGGGCATTTTGCCTTTCGCCTTGTGCCTCGACACGGTGCTCATCCACGTGTTGCTCGTGAGCGTCTTGAGCATCTGGGTCGGAACGGAGATTCTCGACTCAGGCCTCTTCTTCCTGTTCGGCCGAGTCGTCGCGTTTCCGCCGCCGGGTGCGTACACGCTGCCGATTTTCGTCTTTCTCCCTTTGTTGTGGGCGTATCGTCGCAATGAAGTGGCGGCGGTGTGGCTGTATCTGCCGCTCGTCGTCTTCTGGGCCGCCTTGCTGCCGATCGCATGGCATTTCACCGATCAGGTCGTCTTCTTCCTGGGCGCCCTGGGTTCGCTTTTGCTTCTCGTCGCTGAGCTGCATCCGGAAAACAGCCGCTTCAGCATCCCCTATCGGCTCTTCGGTCTGCTCATGCTGTTCGGCGTGCTCACGCCGCTTTCCTTCTGGGAATTCAATCAGCATCCGTTCTTCGGCGACAAGCGGGATGGGATCGCTGCATTAGCTCCCGCCGTGGTGCTCTCGTTCATCGGATTGGCGGCCGTGGCCGTGGCGTTTCTTCGCGGACGACAGCCGAGTTCCGAACTGGAGGTGTCGTCCTCCCAATCGACGATGATCCGACTATGGCTCCCGGCAGGCCTGACGCTCGCATTCGCCGCAATCTCGTACTTGAACCTTTGGACCGAAGGGCTGGGCTTTCGTATCGGGGATCATCGGGATTCCCCAGCACGCTTCACCTACGCCCTGTTCGTGACGTTGCTTGCAAATGTCTTCTTTATCGCGGCCGCCTTCTGGATCATGTGGCTTGGCTTGCGCGAGGAACGTGGGTTCCCGTTCGCGGCCGGCGTGGCGGCGTTCCTGTTTTGGACAGTCCTGCGGTATATCGACCTGTTCGCGGAATTCGGGGGCATGCTCGGCGCCGCCCTCATGTTCTTCCTCTGCGGCGCCGTCTTGTTCGGCGTCGCCATCTACTGGCATCAACGCAAGAGGAGCCGCCATGAACCTTGACTCGTTGGGTCGCTGGATACGCAATCGGCAGAAAATCGTGGTAATCGCCGCGGCGCTGTTCCAGGTTGGCGTACTTTCCGCAATGACAGGGATTACGACGATCCGCCATTGGAATGCGGAGGTTCACTATCTTCGCACCGCCCCGGTGGATCCCCGCGACCTCTTCCGCGGCCACTATGTCATACTGAGTTATCCCTTCAGCCAAGCATGGCGGGCCGATGGCGGCGGGTTGCCGAGCGACTACTCCGGGCCGATATTCGTGCCGCTGACGAAAGCCAAGGACGGCAAGCTCAGCGAAGCGGGCAAACTGCTGCTGCATCCGCCGGCCGAAGGACCCTATCTGCAAGGGACCGCCCAGCACGGCAACATGCGTTTCGGCATCGAACAGTACTTTGTGCAGGAGGGAAAAGGCCTGCAATTCGAAGACGCGGCCCGTCGCCGCAATCTGATCGCCAAGGTATCGGTGCCGCGAGACGGCCATGCGATGGTCGTGGACTTGGAGATCGAACCCGGCGACAACTTGCCGATCGAATTCGGCAGGAATTGATGGAAGCGAGAAAATCGCCTTAGGCGAGCGGCAACTGCAAGTCTCCCCTCTCCCTTCGGGAGAGTTCGGGAGAGGGGCCGGGGGTGAGGGCGTGCGACGTGGCGTTGCGGGAGAAAAAGGCGCCCTCACCCCAACCCTCTCCCGGAGGGAGAGGGAGGTAGACTTGCTCCTGCCGTTCGCCTTATCATTCTTTCATCCATCGTGCGAGCCTAGCCATGTCGGTCGTCTCAACCTCTGCCAGTGCAGTTTTGCCGCCCTCCGTCGGCCCGACTGTTTCCTCTCCGTCCACGTACGGCCACGATGTTTCGTTGGCGAGATTTTCGGTGGCGGCGTACCAAAAGATGACGGAGACCGGCATCCTGTCTGAAGCGGATCGCGTCGAGCTGCTTGAACATTACGTGGTGCTGAAGATGCCGCGTAATCCCTTGCATGACAGCACCATTCAAGGCATGGTGCGCCCCTTGCTTCATGCGTTGCCGGCGGGTTGGGACTTGCGCATTCAATCCGCGATCACGCTTTCGGATAGCCAGCCCGAACCGGATCTCGCCGTGGTGCGTGGCTCAGCATTCGACTATCGCACTCAGCATCCGACTTCCGCGGACGTAGGTTTGGCGATTCAAGTCGCCGACAGTTCGCTCTTGCGCGACCAACGCGACAAATCGAGGATCTACGCCCGTGCAGGCATTCCGGTGAACTGGGCGGATCGAACGATCGAAGTTTATGAGCAACCTCAAGCGGGCAAAACTCCTGTCTACGATTCGGTACGCACCTATCGAGTCGAGGAATCGGTTCCGCTGCTGCTCGCGGGTACGGCAACTGCATCTCTCGATGCGAAGAGCGTCCTCGGCTGAGATTGAGTTGACGGAAGCCGAACGGCGGTTGGAAGGGCGAGGGGCGAGGCCCTCCGCTGTGCACAACTGCCGAAGAAGAGTTGCGACGGACGTCATCGGCTTCTCAGCCCCGTTCACGGGACTTTCGCGAAGCGTCCAGTAGGCCCGCCGTTGACGGCGGGTGACGAATGGCAAGAAAAAGGGGGTGCGAACGCGGAGATCGCCCTACTAAGCAAGACGAATAACGTGAGGTGATTCAGCTGCTCCGCGCAAAAAAAAACATCCCGGCAATAAGCGGGATGTTTCTAGGAAATGCCGAAGAGAGGACTTGAACCTCCACTCCCGTGAGGGAACCAGCTCCTGAAGCTGGCGCGTCTGCCATTCCGCCACTTCGGCGTGCGGTTCGTTCATCCTACGCCGGACCGCAGGGCCGTCAAGCGGGCATCAGCGCGAGCCGGGATTGATTCCTGGGCTCGCGGTCGGCCCATTCGAAACGGGCGAACTCTCCGATTCCTTCTTCCGATTGTTGAAGATGCTCAAGTACTCCGTCTCGACTTCGGGCACTTCGAGAATGGTTTGATCCAAGTCGGCGTACCAAGCGGCTGCCATGCCCAAAAACCAACTCGGGTCGAGGACGCCAGGATTCTTGGAATCCGCAGGGGCAAACGCCCGGGCAAACGCCGCGTGGAGCGCCTGGTCCTCCAAATCGAGATCGCGGGGCAGGTTGTTCAGTTCCTGCCCATACTTCAGCAGTTGGCCGAACTTTTTCGCCTTTGCGAGGTAATGGACGAACGCCCACGACGAGGAACGGGCCATCTCAAGCTCTTCTCGGTATTGATCGAAGAGTGCTTCCTTGTCCGCGGTAGCGTCTTGCATTTCGAGGTGCGTTCGTTGGGCGTCGCGGAAATGCTTGTCCGTAAGCACATCCATCAGCGCACCGGGCGCTTTGCCGAGCTTTCCTTGCTTGCGGTAGTGCTTGAACGTGATGAGGTTCGTCCAGCTTGGAACGCCGAATCCGGCATAAGGGGCAAGGTTCGACGTTTCGAAGAAGCTTGCGAACCCGGACAGATACCAGTCGGGCACGGCCACATTGCGCGGCGCGATTCCGGAAGCGAGCAGCAACTGGCGAACTCCCTCGTGGGTGAACGCCGCCGTCTGCACGTCTTCTTCCATCGCCTTTTGGGTGATGGCGAGCATCTGCAGGCCAGCGATCGTGGCCACGAACTGCGGGTTCTTGCCTTCGGGCCGATCCCAGACGGCGCCGGAGATCAGTTCTTCCCGATTCAGCTTCACGCCGGACCAAAGATTGATGTTGGCCTTCTCGAAGTTGGCGAAAGCTTCATCGAATCGGCGAGCGCTCAAGACGACCAAGTTGTCGCGGCGACTGGAGAAGGCCCCGTTCAGCGTGACGGGGAATCCCCAGCGGGCCAACTTGTCGCGATGCTCTTCCGCATCGGAAGTCAGCAGCACGGCGAGCCGATGCTTGGGAAACTCCGGTTGAGGCAACTCGGTTTGAAGGGCGAACCAGTAGTAGAAGTTTTCCACGACCTCATCGAACGATTTCAATCGCCGTTTCACGAGCGCTTCGTTTTGAGGATTGGGCGGCAGATTGGTAAGGACGACGTAATGCCCTAATTCATCGGACGCTTTTCGGAAGTTCTTGTCCGCCAAATCTTGAAGCAGCCCCTCCGCGGCCGGGTCGTCGGAACCAAAAGGCTTCTTCAAAGCAGCCTGAACCCGCGTGTAATTGACGACGGCGGCGTGCTTCGGCTCGACTTTCTTGAACTCCTCCATCGTCGCGTGAAACTCTTTGACGAGGCCATGCCGAAGCGCCCAGTCGGCGGCAATCACCCCGCGGGTTTCTTTCGCCTTCTCTTTTTCTTTCGCCTTCTCTTTTTCCTTCGTCTTGAACCGCTTCTCGAATTCCTTGGCGAGCGAATCCTTTTGCGCGATGTACTTGATTTGAATCGGTGCATTCTTCGGGGGCACGATAAACTTCGCGTGCTTGCCCCAGCGATGGTCGAACTCGATCGCCTGGCCGAGCGACTTCATTTTGCCGCGGATCTCGATCGGCACCACGATCCAGTTGTAGTTCGGGATGATCGGCGGCGTGCCGGCATTGCCGAGTTGTCCGCCCATATTCGGCATCCCGGCCATGCCTCCGGGATTCGGCATGCCCGAGGCGCCGCCGGGGACGAAACCGCCGGCCCCGAAGCCCGCCATGCCGCCGCTTATGCCGCCCCCTGGGTTTCCCATGAAGCCTGGGCCGCTCTTCGGGAGCATTCCGCCCCCCATTTGCGGCATGCCGCCTCCCATGCCCGGGCCGCCGGGTTGCCCCGGTCCGCCAGGCTGTCCTCCCGGAGCGGGCATCGACATCTTCAGCTTGTCGGGATCGATCTTGACGATCATGAAGTCGGCAAACGCCGTCGTCGCCCCAAGCAGGACGATCACGGCAGACGCGAGATGCAGCTTCATTCAGGAACTCCGAGAAATGGCCCGCCCCACACGGCTAGCCCTGCCATTGTCAACGAAAAACTCGACAACCGCAACACGATTCCGCCGCTTCATCTGCCTTTCCCAAGTGCGGAAATTCGATTTCGCAAATCGCTTCCTCCACGATCTCGCCCTATAATCGAACCCATATCGCAAACCCACGGAATGAGGTGAACCCATGAGCTTCAAATGGGATCGAGTGCATGTCTGGTCGGTTGACATTAAGGATGAAACGGGGGCGGCCTCCTCGAAACTCGCCGCGCTGGCTCAGGCCGGGGCGAACCTCGAGTTCATCGACACGCAACGCGTCCCCAGCAACCCAGGCTCCGGCACCCTCACGGTCGCCCCCATCACCGGCCCGGCCCAGCATAAGGCCGCCCGCGCCGTCGGCCTGCATGAAGCCGAGACGCCGATTCTCCACCGCTTCGAAGGGGACAATCAGGCCGGCCTGGCCCATCGCGTCACCAAGGCCTGGGAATTGGCCAACATCAGCCTGCACGGACTCACCATGGCCGTGCTCGGCAGCAAGTTCGTCGGCTACGTCTCGTTCGACACCGCCGACGACGCGAACCGCGCCGCCCAGATCCTGGCGGATGTCGGCAGTTCCACGTGATCCAAGTCCGCTGACGCTCCCGAAATCGCCGAGCCCGCCGCTCGGCGTTTCTTTTGCGCAAAGTCAGAGCCCGAGCGCCAGCCAGCGAGGGTTTCGCTGCACCCCATAAGGCGAGCGGCGGGAGTTAATCTACCTGCCGCGGGCGGATGACGATATCGTATTTCGGCAGGGTGGGCGAACGCTGCAGGCGCGATTCGAGCTCGCGCTTTTCGGCTCGGCCCTTGATCCGCACTCCTTCAGGATAATCGCCTGCCAACTGCTCCACGGTCGGATGCTTGCCTTTCCAGAACATCCGCAAGGCGCATCGCAGCACGATCTGCAGGCCGTTCAGCAGTTCGCCGTTCCACTTCTTCTCCAGCGACGACCAACAGTGTTCGATCGGGTTGTACTTGCTGTGGTAGGGCGGATAGTAAACCAACCTCAGCGTCAGGCCCGACCCGTCCGCGAACTCCACCAGCCGCTTCAGAAACTGCGTGCGAGCTCCCGAGTTGTTCGGTCCGTTGTCGAGGCAAATCACCAGTCGACGGATGTGGGCGAATTGTCCACGCGCCGTCCCCCACCATCGCTTCAACCCGTCGACCCAACAATCGCTCCTATCCCTCCCGACCCGCGTTTACGGGGTTTCTCGCAGTTCGGCTTTAGCCGCGGACGCTTCCGGCGGCTAAAGCCGAACTGTGAGAAGGCCCGTGAACGGGCCTCGCCTGCAATCTTGTTTGCGGCCGCTGAACCCGCCGTCAACGGCGGGCCTAGACGCTTCGCGAAAGCCCCGTGAACGGGGCTGGGAATGGGTTGCGTCCTACGCAACTCCGCAAGTTTCCATGGCGAACGCATCAAGCCTTAATGATGTCGCGGACAGTCATGCCGCCGGGGATCATCGGCAGCACGTGTTCCTGATACGGCGTCAGCACGTCGAGGACGTACGGCATCCGCGAGTCGAGCATTTCCTTGAGGGCGGCGTCGAAATCGCCCTTCTTCACGATCCGCTGCGATTGGCACTTGAAGCCGCGGGCGATCGTCACGAAGTCGGGGTAAGGTTCATGCTCGAAGCCGGCGCCTAAATAGGTGTGAGCCCTGTTCCCCTCGAAGAAGCGGTCTTCCCACTGCGTCACCATGCCGAGGTGCTGATTGTTGAGCAGCAACACCTTCACCGGCAGTTTCTCGGTATACGCGGTGGCGAGTTCCTGAATGTTCATCAGGAAGCTGCCGTCGCCGTCGATATCGATGCAAGTGGAGAGCGGATGAGCGACCTGAGCGCCCAAGGCGCCCGGCAGGCCGAAACCCATCGTTCCGAGGCCGCCGCTCGTGAACCACGAACGGGCCTTGTTGAATTTGAAGAACTGGGCCGCCCACATCTGATGCTGGCCCACGCCGGTCGTCACGATTGTGTCGTCGAGTTGGCCGCGGTCCCGAAGGATCTGCTGCATACGCTCGATCGCGTACTGCGGCAGGATCGCGTCTTCGCGGTGCTGATACTTGAGCGGCTCGTTCTCGCGCCACTCGTCGATCTGCCGCATCCAGTCCTTGTAGGCGGAAGGATTAGGCACCAGAGCCGGATTGGCGTCGATCATCGCCACCAGATCCTTGAGGACCTCGGCGACATTCGCGACGATCGGCACCTGGGCGAACTTGATCTTGTTGATTTCGGACGGATCGATGTCCACGTGGGCGATCTTGCCATGCTTGGCGAACTCGGCCACTTTGCCCGTCACGCGATCGTCGAACCGCACGCCGAAGGCGAGCAATGCGTCCGCCTCGTTGATGGCGTAGTTCGAGTAGACGGTCCCGTGCATGCCGAGCATGTGCAGGCACAGGTAATGGTCCGACGGAAAGCCGCCGAGGCCATGAACAGTGAGGGCGACCGGGATGCCGGTCTTTTCCGCGAACTGCTTGAGGTATGGCGCCGCCCCTGAATTCACCACGCCGCCGCCGGCATAGATGATCGGCTTTTTGCTGCCGCGGATGAGAGCGAGTAGGGCTTCGAGCTGTTCCTTCTTCGCATCGCGAACCGGCTTGTAGCCCGGCAGGTTCATCGGCGGATCGTAATCCGGCACGATCGACCGCTGCTGGATGTCTTTGGGCAGATCAATGATGATCGGGCCCGGTCGGCCGGTGGTGGCGATGTGAAACGCTTCCTTCACCACGCGCGTGATGTCTTCCGTGCGCTGCACCAGATAGTGGTGCTTGGTGATGGGCCGGCACACTTCGACGATCGGCGTTTCCTGAAACGCATCGGTGCCGATGACATGGCTGGACACCTGGCCTGTGATGGCGATGATCGGCACGGAATCCATCTTCGCGTCTGCGAGACAGGTGACGAAGTTCGTCGCCCCCGGGCCGCTGGTCGCCATGCACACGCCCACCTTGCCGGTGGTGCGAGCATAACCCTGGGCCATGAACCCGCCGCCTTGCTCATGGCGGGGGAGAATGGTGCGGAGCTTGGGGGCATACTTGGTGAGCGATTGGTGCAGCGGCATGCTGGCGCCGCCCGGATAGGCGAATACGACCTCGACCCCGTGATTGATCAGGGCCTGAACAAGAATGTCGGCTCCTGTCTGCGGGGTGCCAGGGGAAGTCGTCTTGGCCATCGAATCACCTATACCTTCGACAATCGAAAACGGAGAAACGGGGACACTTCATCTTAGCGAGCCGGCACGTGTTCGACACGGGCCGACGGGCGGTTTGGCGACACGAGGGATTGCAGAAAGGTTCGGCGAATCGTCTGACGCCCAGTTCCTGGAGTTGACGGAATGATCAAAGGTGCGTCACGCCTTGATCGCTGAGGCGAGCGAATGACAAGTACGTGCCGGGTTCAAACCGGCCGGCCGTCTTCCCGTCAAACGACACGCCCAACCTACTAGCAACTCTCTCGCTCCGCGAGAGGTAAGCGGCAGCAAGCCATGCAACGGCAAGGCATGCATCCGCTTACCTCTCGCGGAGCGAGAGGGCTACATAGGAGCAAGCGCATAACATGTCTCCATGAGCGCGAACGACGAACGTTGGATGGCGCGGGCGATTGAACTCGCGGAGCGCGGGCGAGGACGCGTGGAGCCGAACCCGCTCGTCGGCGCGGTCGTCGTGCGCGATGGTCGAATCGTCGGCGAAGGTTGGCATCAGCGCTACGGCGAGGCCCATGCGGAGATCAACGCGCTAAAGGCCGCGGGCGACATGTCGCAGGGCGCGACCATCTACGTCACGCTGGAACCTTGCTGCCATCACGGCAAAACGCCCCCTTGCACCGATGCCCTCTTGCGAGCCGGCGTGGCACGAGTGGTGGCGGCGATCGCGGATCCCTTTCCGCAAGTGGCCGGACGTGGAGCCGATCAGTTGCGTGAAGCGAGCATCGCTGTCGAGATCGGATTGCTAGGCGACGAAGCTGCCCGGCAGAATGCCCCCTACCTTCGCCTTCTCTGCAGCGGCCGGCCTTATGTCCATGCGAAGTGGGCGATGTCGCTCGACGGCAAAATCGCCACCCGCACGGGGGACTCGCGGTGGATCAGCAACGAAGCATCGCGCCGCATCGCGCATGAACTGCGTGGCCGGATGGACGGCATCTTGGTGGGAATCGGCACAGTCCTGGCGGACGATCCGCGGTTGACCGCTCGCCCGCCGGGGCCGCGCTTTCCGACGCGCGTGGTATTGGATGCCACCGCGAAATTGCCGTTGGCGTCGAAGCTGGTGCAGACGGCGCGTGAGATTCCCGTGCTGGTCGCCGTTGCGATGGGGGCTGAAACCAAACAAGTCGATGCGCTTCGCGGGGCCGGGTGCGAGGTCGTCGTTTTCCCCGAGGCGAATCCGGGCCGCATCGACGTGTCGGCCTTGCTGCAAGAGTTCGGCAAGCGGCGCTGGACGAATCTGCTCGTCGAAGGCGGCAGTCAGGTGTTCGCGGCATTCTTCGAGTCGGATGCGATCGACGAAGTGCATGCCTTCATGGCGCCGACGCTGGTGGGCGGGCGAGAAGCGCCTTCGCCGCTCGGCGGGTTGGGCGTCGCGGCGATGGGTGATGCATTGCGGTTGCAGGAGGTGCAGATGCGGGTCGTGGATGGCGACGTCTACGTTCGCGGCGTGCGGTAACCTAGGTAGCCCTCTCGCTCCGCGAGAGGTAAGCGGATGAATGCCGTGCGATCGCGTGGCGTAATGCCGCTTACCTCTCGCGGAGCGAGAGGGCTACCTAGGTCATCACGATTGCGGCAGTTCGAAGCCGCTCGCGGGATTCACGTTCGGCAGTTGCCGCGGTTGGCCTGGTTGTCCTGGTTGGAAGTTCAGGTTGCCGTTCGGCATCGCCGCAGCCGGCGGGTTTGCCTGCGGTTGCGGGACTAACGGCCCCTCGTCCAGGTTCACGATGGTCGGGTTGCCCTTCAGATCCCCGACCATGCGGCCCGGTTGCAGGAAAGGCAGCGGCCGTTCGCGGAGCACCGTGGCCTGGGTCCGCTCGCGTTCATGCTCCACCGCACGCACGCCGGTGCCGGGAGGCAGTTGGCCTTCCGAGATCACCACGTTGTTGTGCTTGAGAATGTTCCCCTTGGCCCATTCGAAGCGAGCCAGCGTGTTGTTGTACTCGGAGATCGCTTCGTACTCCTTCACCTGTGCCGTCGCGAGACGACGCTGGGAATCGAGGAGGAAGTCGGCCACCGTCGTCTTGCCCGCGGCGAATTCGCGGAAACGGGATTCCACCGCCTCGGCATACGCCTTCCGCTCGGCACGACGGGTTTCGATCAGGCGGTACCACTCGGCCAACTTCTGGTACTGCTGGGTCAAGGCACGGGTCGCACGCTCTTCCTGGTCCTTGAGCAGGTAGTACGACTGGGCCAGCGCCAACCGCGAACCGCGGACGGCCGCGTTCTCGAAGCGAAACCCGATCGGCACGCTGAGGGTAAGACCCATGGACCAGTTGTTGAAGTCGCCCGAGGAGAGGGATCGGAATGCATTGGTCGGCCGTTGCGTGCCCGAACCGTCGACGAACGTGCCGTCGCCGTCGAGACGAGTGCCGAAGCCGATCGGCTGGTAGAAACCCGTAAATCGAAGGTCGGGTTTCAGGAAGTTCTTGGCGACCTGCAGGTTGTACTGAGCCAGACGCAGGTTGTCGCGAGCCAGGCTGAGTTCGGGCCGCTGGAACATGGCATCTTGGATAGCGGCATCCCAGTTCGGCTGATAAGGGGCCAGCGTGGGCGAGGTCACCGGCACGAGCCGTCGACCGTCTTCCATCGGCAGACCCATCAGGCCGCGAAGGTTGCGTTCCGCTTCGAGCACGGCTCCGAGGGCCGCCACGCGTTCGCCGCGGAATTCTTCGTATTGAGCCCGGATCGGGTGATACACGGCCGGGCCGACGGTGCCGGCGGTGAACTTGGCCTGATTGATGATCCACGCCTTGTGAGCGATGCGGAGCACTTCTTCATAGGCGTAGAGCCGGCCATAGGCCTGGTAGAGCCGCCAGTAGGCGACTTCGACGTTAAGCACGAGGCCATTGAGATTCCGCTCGAATTCGGACTTCGAGGCATCGAGGCGAGTGCGAGCGATCAGGATGCCTTCCGAACCGGTGCCGGTGAAGCTGGGCTGCTGGCTGTTGACCGTTTGCCGGCCGTTGAAAGCTCCGGCGGCAGCGGCGGGCATTGTGCTGCCGCCGATGCCGGGCAGGCGGTTCAAGAGTTGGTTGATTTCGACGCCGTAGTCGCGCCACAAAGGTTGCTCGAAACCGAACTGAAGGCTGGTGGTGTATTGCGGGTTGAGCACGCCGAAGGCGCCGGCCGGCGGAGTCGAGAGTGCCTGGTAGTTCGTGATGAAGCTGATGTTGGAGACGCCGCCGGTGGGCAGGCCCTTTACGATCGACGACGACACCGCGACGGTCTGACCGTTGTTGAACGACGCCAAACCTTGCTGGAGGTTGTCCGTCACCGTCCAGTTGGCGGCACTTACCCACACCGCGTCGAAGCGGGCGAGCGACTGCTCCATGGCGGCGGTCTGAATCGCGGGGTTCAGCGCGAGGATGCGGATCGTATCCACCTGATTGTTGAGCGAGCCGCCGCCCGTGTTGGAAACCAGGTTGTCGTCCACCAATCCCTGGCCGGCTCCGCCGCGAGCGCTGGCGGTCCCCGATTCAAGGCCGCGTGCGAGTGCTTCCTCGAGCGACACGTAGTACGCCTCGCGGTCGGGGAAATCGACGTTGGCCGGGGCGCCGGTCGCGGTCGAACCTGTGGGAACGGCGACGCCGGGATCGTTCTCGAGGTTCGCCGGCAGTCCGGCGTGCGCTTCCTCGATCGCCTCTTTCGGGAGGTAGATCCGCTGGCAGCCGGCTCCCTGAACCAAGGCGATGCACAGCAGTGCGGCGATCCATCGCTTCATCGTTCCATCCTCACGAGTCATCCGCCGCCGATGGGGCGATCGCACGGGCACGGTTCGTGCCGCGCGCTCCAACGGCGTGTGATGGACATATCGGCGACCCGGCACGTGCGAGGTTAGGAGATCTTTGCGGCCTGTGCCGATTCTTCCGGTTTTGCCGGCAATGCGGAGAAGGAAGGGAGCCCGGCGGAATCGTGCTGACCTGGAAATGGGGAGGAGTCGGCAGGCACGATGGATTCGGCAATGCAGCGACCGGGTGCCTTCGCGGCGATGCAGGGTCCGACGACCCGTGGAAACAAGTTTATCTAACTTGTTTAGATGGGTTCGGAACATTCAATTCCGACAAGTTAGATAAACTTGTCGCCACGAAAGGCAGGTCAGACGTTGCATCGCCGTTGACCTCACGTGGAGTGAGAGGCGCCAGGGGTGAGGGCGTGCGACGTGGCGTTGCGCAAGAAAAAGACACCCTCACCCCAACCCTCTCCCGGAGGGAGAGGGAGGTAGGCTATCTCCTGCCGCTCGCCTTAGAGGGGCGGCGCGTTCGACACAACCGATGCCTTCCGTTTCCGTGCGAAGATTCCCAGGCCCCCGCGATCCAAAAGGTTTGACACCTTGACCTCGCACTTTACACTGAAAGTGCGGCTGCTGCGAGCCGTTTCCATTCGCTGGTCTTCCCCCTCGCACCCAACTGCGATTTCCGCGGAGTTTTCGCCATGGCAGGTCTCAAAAAGCCGGCCAAGAAGAAAGACGGCAAATCGAGCCCCGTACTCGTCATCTTCCTCGTCTTTTTCATCCTCATCAGCATCGGCCTCGGCGTCTGGGGCTACTACGGCTACGACGGCCAGGAAGCTCTCAAATCAAAAGCCGAGACTGAGGTGAAGAACACCAAGTCGGCTAAATTCGGAACCCTGCTCCAGGCTGCCGCGCGGGCCGAACTTCAACTCGCGCTGGGATTCCCTGTCCCTGAAAACGACATGGTCGATTTCAAGCAGATGCGACCAAAACTGACAGGCGGCGACGAAAGCGTGAAGCAAGAACCGATCGTGGGCCCTTACAACGAGTTCGTGAAGGAACTGAAGAAGGATCTTGGCGACTTCGACGAGGCCAAGTTCGGATATTCGGACAACTATCGCGCCAAGATCGTCAAGCTCCAGGATGAGCTGAAGAAATCGCAGTCGCAGATCGAAGCGTTGCGAACCGAGGCTCGAGTCGCTCAGGATCAATTCGCCAAACTCAATACCTCGATCACCGGTTCGTTCACCGACGCCATCGGCAAGATCAACAAGGGGAACGCCGCCGCCCTCGCCGCCTCCAGCGCTCGCAATGAAGTGTTCCCCATGCAGGTGGAACTCGCGAAGAAGCTGCAGGACGAGCTGGCCGAAACGACTCGCAAATCGGGTGAGGAACGCGAGAATTACCAAAAGCAGATCGAGAAGCTCGAACGCGATGTGAAGCTTGCCAAGCAAGCGGCCGAAGACACCGGCCGCGAAGCCGTGGCCCCCACGCGCAATCCAGGCGAACCGCACGCTTTGATGCTCGACATCTCGCGAGGCAAGCCGCTGTGGGATCAGGCCGTCGGCAAGATCATCCGCATCAACTGGGCCGAACGCCAAGTGACCATCAACCTCGGCGCCAACTCGGGGTTGCGGCCCGAAACGACCTTCAACGTCTTCGGCATCGGCCCAAGCGGTCGTCCGGAAGGCCGCCTCAAGGCCATCTGCGAAGTCACACGCGTGACGGACAACAACACTTCAATCGCCCGCATCACGTCGCTCTATGACGCTGAGGGGACCGAGATTCCCGTCACCACGGGGCTCGCGGGCCGTGTGCAACGGGAAGCGGAGAACTCCCTCAAGGAAGGCGACCTGCTCTTCAACATGGCCTTCGGCCTCCATGTCGCCGTGGCTGGATATGTGCCCTGGCAGGCGGAGCTTTCGAAGTCGCCCGCCGAGCAGATGCGGCAAATGAACGACTACATGTACTATCTCGTCAAGCAGGGCGTGACCGTGGATGCGTACCTCGATCTGATCACCGGCGAGGTGCAAGGAAAGTTGACGAATAAGACCCGCATCCTCATCGTGGGCGACGCGCCCCCCGTTCCGAAAGATGAGGACAAGGAAAAAGACTTGGCCATGCAGGGCTACGTCGCCATGCGGAAGGAAGCGGTCGAGAAAGGCATGTTCCTGATTTCCGCGGACAATATGGCTGTCGTCGCCGGTTTCCGCCGCGCTCGCAACGCCAACGACGGCGAGAACCCCAACATCTTCAAACCTGGTCTCCCCACCGCCGGCGCCGCCTTCGGCCGCTCGGTCCAACCCATGGGCGTCGGCGCCGCTCCCAAGGAAGCCGAACCCATGCCCAAGGAGATGGAGAAGAAGGAAGAAGAGAAGAAAGAGTAAGCCGGCGCTATGTAGCCCTCTCGCTCCGCGAGAGGTAAGCGGATAAATGCCATGCGATTGCAAGGCGCTCTGCCGCTTACCTCTCGCGGAGCGAGAGGGCTACATAGGCAGCTACGCCAGCCAGTACGGCCTCGCCCCCGATGCCAGCAGCAGCGCTCGCTTTACAGCCACTTCGATCAGCTTCAACTTGTACGCATTCTGCGAGAGCGGCTTCGCCCCTTGCGTGGCGGCTTGGCCCGCGGCGGCGGCGGTTTGCTCAGTGATGGACTGGTTCTCGATCGCCCGCATCGCGGCTTGGGCCACATGCGGGACAGGTGCGACCTGGCCGAGCACGATTTTCACGTCCGTCGCCTTCTCGCCGTTGCGGCCCCCTTGAAACGACACGGCCGCCTGCACGATCGGCCAATCGGACGAGAGCTTCTGCCGCACCTCGTAATGGGCGTTCGTCAGACCCTGCACGGGAATCTGCACGGCGACCACCACGTCGTTCGAGGCCAGCGCGTGTTCGCGCTCGCCGTTGGCATTGGGAGCCTTGAAGAATCGGCCGATCTCGACCAGGCGTTTGCCGGCCGCGTTCTGCACTTCCACCGAGGCGCCGAGTGCGATCAGCACCGGGCCGATCGTGGAAGGCGTGACGGCAACGCAACGGCTGCCTTGCGTGAAGACTGAGTGGTACTTGTTCTCGCCGTCGAGAGCGAAGCAAGTGCTTCCCGATTTCAACAAGCAATTGGAATGCTCGTCGCGGAAGTACCAGCAACGATTGCGCTGGCACAGATTGCCGCCGAGGGTCGCCATGTTGCGAAGCTGCGGGCCGGCGATTTCCCCCGCGGCCGTCGCCAGCGCGGGGAATAGTTGCCGAAGCTGCGGATGCTCTGAAATGCTCGCCAGCGTTCGGCCCGCACCGATCGTCACCGATTTCTCAGCCACCTGCACGGTCTGCAGTTGAGCGATGCCGCCCAGGCTGACGACGCGCGCGGGTTGGGAGACGTATTCCTTCTGCAGGTCGTGCAGATCGGTGCCGCCGCCGAGCAGTTCGGTGTTGCCGAAGCGATTTTCGAGGAGCGAGACCGCCTGTTCGACGGTCGCGGGCCGGTAGTAGGAAAAATTCTTCATCGCGCGCCTCCTTGAGGGCGAGCCAAAGCCGCGAGCACTCGCTCGGGAGTGAAGGGGGCGAACGGCACTCGGACGCCGATCGCGTTGAAGATCGCATTGCCGACCGCCGCTGCCGTCGAGATCGTGGGCGGTTCGCCGATGCCGATGACGCCGCGCTCCGGCATGTCCATCATGTGCACATGGATCTGCGGCATATCGCGGATCCCGGCGAGCTTGTAGAACTCCATGTCGGGATTCACGAGCCGGCCGCTGTTCTTGTCGTAGATGCACTCTTCATAGAGGGCATAGTTGACCCCCATGACGACGCCCCCCGCCGCCTGCGATTCGCAGCCGAGCTTGTTGACGACGAGCCCGACGTCTTGCACCGCCCACACGTTGGTGCAGCGGACGACGCCCGTTTCGGTGTCCACGCGAACCTCGGCGATCTGCACGCCGCCCACGCCCTGATTGCTCAGGCGAGTCGTCCACAGATCGCGCAGCTCTTTATTCTGCTGAAGCTGGGCATTCGTCGGCCAATCGCCGGTGGCCTGCACGGGATTCATGCCAAGCCTGGCACACGCCTGCCGCCAGGGGATGCGTTGATTCGCCTTCTTGTTGACGACATGCCCCGGTGCGATTTCGAGATCGGCGACCTCGACGTTCATGCGTGGGGCAATGGCCGCGAAGAACGCATCGCGGGCATTCTCGGCCGCCTTGAGGATGGCGGGCGACGTGCCAGGGCAGGTCGTCGATCCGCCGGATGGGGTCGAAGGCCCATGCTGGCTTTCGCCTACCTCCACCATGATGTCCTTGGGGTCCAGACCCAAAATCTCGGCGACGATGATCGCGGCGACCGTGCGTTGCGCGGTGCCGAGATCCTGTGTCGAAGACTGGCAGAGCACCGACCCGTCGGCCCCAATGGTGATCTTCGTCGGGTTCGGCCCACGGCCTGAGCCGCCCCAGGTATGGAGGGCGATGCCGAGGCCCGTCTTGATCGGCCCATTCCCCTGGCCCGGCGGATGCCACTTCCGATCCCAGTCGGACATCTTGCGGACGAGGTCGATCTGCTGCGTGTAGATCGTGTGCCTTAGCGCGAGATACGTCGTGGGTGCGTTCTTGATCGCATCCTGATCGTTGGGCGGCAGATTTCGCAGCCGCATCTGGATCGGATTGACGTTGAGCTTGGCGGCTAAATCGTCGATCGCCTGCTCGGTCAGCAAGCAATTCTGCGGATGTCCCGGCGCCCGCATGGCCCGAGCTGTCTGCAGATTGAGCCGCACTGCCTGGTGCTTGCGTTTGATGTGGGGGACATTCACATATACGTACGGCAACAGGTTGAAATTGACCGTCGCGCCGCGGCCCACGCCGGGCGAGCCGTAGCAATCGACCTCGAACGCCTGGATTAGGCCCTCTTTGTTGGCCGCGATCTTCACTTTGCCGTAAGCGCTGGGCCGCATGCCGCCGACGGTCACCTCTTCGGCACGGTCCAGCATGAGCTTGACGGGCTGGGCCGCCTTCTTCGCGAGTTCGGCGGCGATCTGGCCCTGGATGTCGGGGCCGAACTTGCTGCCGAAACCGCCCCCCATGTAATGGGTGATGCACTTCACGCGGGTCGCGGGGATCTTGAAATACTGCGCGAGTTGCTGAGCCGTGTTCGGCACCGCCTGCGTCGATGCCCAGACGGTCAGGTTCTCCTGCTTCTCGTCCCACTGGGCAACGAGGCCATGGGTTTCGAGGCATTGATGGCTGATGATGGCGACGCCATATTCCGCTTCATGGACGGCGGCCGCATCGCGGTAGGCGTTTTGCTCGAAGTTGTCCGTGGAGTAGTCGCCCGCCGGGGTGACGTTCGCCGCCTCGGCGCCGCCCCCCACGGTCGAGCCCTTGCTCCGCAGGGCCTCGGCTTCCTTCACGTGATGCGGCAACGGCTCATACTCGACGCGAATCGCACGCAGCGCATCTTCGGCATGTTCTTCCGTGTCCGCCGCGATGCCGAGCAATTCGGCGCCGGCGAAATAAAGTTCGTCTCCCGGCTTCGCCACCATATGGATGGATTTGAAGCCCGGCGTCCGTTCGGCCACCGTCGTATCGATCGACTTGATCCTCGCGTGGGCATGCGGGCAACGCAGGATGCGGGCATGGCACTGACGCGGACGATTGATGTCGTAGCTGTATTTGGCGCGGCCGGTGGATTTGTCGGCTCCATCCAGGCGCTGCACCTTCGTGCCGAGCAATCGGCGTTGTTGCGGCCAGGGCATGGGTTAGCTCCTCCGGGGGCGGTTGCAGAGCGAATAGATGGCGTCTCGCATTTGTTCGTAGGTTCCGCAGCGGCAGATGTTCCCTTGCAGCCCCTGCTCCACATCCTCCGGCGTCGCCTTCGGATTGCGATCCAGGACTGCCCGCATCGCGACCACGAAGCCCGGCGTGCAGAACCCGCATTGCTGGGCGTCGAACTGCACGAACTTCTCGGGAACCGGATCCAGCTTGCCGCCATCGACCAGGCTCTCGGCCGTGCGGATCGCCTTGCCTTGAGCTTCGACGGCGAGCATCGAGCAGGAGTAGACCGGTTTGCCTTCGAGCATGACGGTGCAGGCGCCGCAAGTGCCGCGATCGCAGACGCGTTTGCAGCCCGTGACGTCGAGATAATTGCGAAGGGCATCGAGCAGCGTGACGCGTGGCTCGACGGCGGTGCTCATCTCGCGGCCATTGACGTTGAGCGAAATCTTCGCCGGCCCCGGACCGAGAACAGGGATATGGCTCGCGGGGGGCTGCCCCGGCTGGGCCTGGGTTTCGAGCGTCGCGCCGGCGAGTCCGGTCACGCTGGTCGCCGCCGCTCCGCCCGCGCGCAGAAAGTCGCGTCGCGACAGCCCGGACTTCGGCGAGTCCTTGGAACTGCTCATGGCTGATCTCCGGGGCCAAGATGGGAACGGGGGAGATTGGAGATTGTAAACACGCAATCGGTGCGGCCGCAAGCAAATGTTGGCCACGCCGCGAGTGGTTATTGATCGTCAGGCAGCGAAAGCGAGAGTGCTGGCTCTGCTCCCCTCTCCCTCCGCGTGAGGTCAGCGGCGATGCAAGGTTGGCCTGTCTTTGTGGCGACAAGTTTATTAACTTGTCGGAATTGGAAGAATAAAAGGCCGTTCAAACAAGCTAAAAAACTTGTTTCCACGGCCGGTCTGACCTCGCATCGCCGCTGACCGCACGCGGAGAGGACTACTCGGGTCATCGCCTTCTATTTGCCGATCGCTAGTCTGAACACGCCCCCTTGGCGCATTGAGGATCACGCATCATGGCGAAGCCGTATTGGCAAGGCGTGTTCCCCGCCGCCACCACGCAGTTCCGCAAAGACCTTTCGCTCGATCTGGATGCGACGGCCAAGCATCTGGAAGCGCTGATCGCTTCCGGAGTCAGCGGCCTCATCATGTGCGGCTCGCTCGGCGAGAATCAGACGCTGAGCCCGGAAGAGAAGCGCCAAGTCGTCGAACGCGCGGTCAAGGTCGCTGCGGGCCGGATCCCCGTTCTCAGCGGCGTGGCCGAGATGAGCACGAACCTTGCCTGTCAGTACGTCCGCGATTGCGAGAAGCTTGGCGCCGCCGGCTTCATGGTGATGCCTGCGATGGTTTACAAGGGGGACGTTCGCGAGACCGAGAATCACTTCCGCAAGGTCGCCGCCGCGACTGGCCTGCCGTGGATGCTGTACAACAATCCCGTCGGCTACACGATCGATGTGACGCCCGAGCAGTTCGCCCGCCTTGCCGACGTCAAGAACCTCGTCGCGATCAAGGAAAGCTCCGCGAACACCCGGCGAATCACGGAGCTGCGGATCGAAGTCGGCGACCGCTACTCTCTCTTTGTCGGCGTGGATGATCTCATCCTCGAGTCCTCGATCCTCGGCATCGACGGCTGGGTCGCGGGATCAGGCATCGCGTTTCCAACCGAAAATCAGCGCTTTTGGAATCTCACGCGCGAAGGCCGATGGGATGAAGCACGCAAACTCTACGCGTGGTTCTACCCGCTGCTGAAGCTGGACACGCATGTGAAGTTCGTGCAATACATCAAGCTCGCGGTGCAGGAGGCCGGGCTGGGCTCCGAGTGGGTCCGCGAGCCGCGATTGCCGCTGGTGGGCGAAGAACGCGAGCGCGTCCTCGCCATCATCCGCCGCGGCATCGCGAATCGGCCGAAGCTGAGTTGATTCGCATGCACAAGATCCATGTCGTCGACTCTCATACCGCGGGCGAACCCACGCGCGTAATCGTTCGAGGCGGTCCGATGCTGGGCGGCCCGTTAAGCGAGCGAGTCGTCCGATTTCGCAGGGACTTCGATCGGTTTCGCGCCGCAGTCGTCCATGAGCCTCGCGGTTCCGACGTGGTGGTCGGCGCTCTTCTTGGCCGACCCCACGATCCGACTTGCGCCGCGGGAGTGGTCTTCTTCAATAACGTCGGCTATCTCGGCATGTGCGGACATGGGACGATTGGAGTCGTCGCCACTCTCGCTCACCTGGGCCGAATCAAACCGGGCATCCACCGCATTGAAACGCCCGTCGGCATCGTCGCGACGCAATTGCACAAAAACGGCTTAGTCTCCGTCGAGAACGTGCCGAGCTATCGCAAAGCGAAAGGCGTGCGTCTCGATGTGGAAGGCATCGGCCCCTGCATCGGCGACGTCGCATGGGGCGGCAACTGGTTTTTCCTGGCTCAAGGATTCCCGCTTCCGCTCACGCTTCCATTTGCGGATCAGTTAATCGACGTTGCCTGGAAAGTACGCCAAGCCGTGAATGCGGCTGGATATCCCGAAGTCGATCATGTCGAGTTCTTCGGACCACCTGCGAACGCCGGCAACCACTCGCGCAATTTCGTCCTCTGTCCCGGCAAAACCTACGATCGCTCCCCCTGCGGCACCGGCACCAGTGCGAAACTCGCCTGTCTGGCCGCGGACGGCAAACTGCAACCTGGCGAAACGTGGATTCAGGAGAGCATGTTGGGAACCACGTTCGCCGGGAGCTATCAATGGCTCGACCAGGCGACAGGTCACATTGCGCCGACGATTTCCGGGCGCGCGTATGTGAACGCGGAATCGACGTTGATCCTGAATGAAGCGGATCCGTTCTGCTGGGGCATCGCCGCGCAGAACCAGGCGTGATCGCGGCTTGCTGCTTAGGCGAGCGGCAGGAGATCGTCTCCCTCTCCCTCCGGGAGAGGGTTGGGGTGAGGGCGCCTTTTCTTGCGAAACGCCAGGTCGCACGCCCTCACCTCCGGCCCCTCTCCCGAAGGGAGAGGGGAGAAATGCAGGCGCCGCTCGCCTTCGTATTCCGCAGCGTCCATCGCTAAGCCGCAAGCGGAAGACGACGAACGCGGAATTCTCCGACGAGGTACGTGGGGTGGCCAAGCACGTGGCGATCGCCGGTGGGGGCATCATCGGCATGTGTGCCGCGTATTCGTGCCTGCAGCGCGGCCTTCGCGTGACGTTGATCGACCGCAATCCCCCCGCTCGCGACGGCTGCTCCTTCGGCAATGCGGGCATGATCGTGCCGAGCCACTTCATCCCGCTCGCCGCACCCGGCATGGTCGCCCAGGGCCTCAAATGGATGTGGAACCCGGAGTCGCCGTTCTACGTGAAGCCGCGGATATCCTGGGATTTGCTGAGCTGGGGCTGGCGTTTCTGGAGGGCCTCGACCAAGCGACATGTCGAAACGTCCGGACCCGTGTTGCGCGACCTGCATCTCGCCAGTCGGACTTGCTATGAACGCATGGCGGATTCGCTTCCTCAAGACATCGAGCTGAAGCGGGAAGGTTTGCTGATGCTGTGCAAGACGCAGCAGGCGCTCGATGAAGAGGCCCACACCGCGGAAGCCGCTCGCAAGCTGGGCATCCCCGCCGAAGTGCTTGACTCGACGGCGACAGCAAAGTTGGATCCCAACGTCCGCATGGACATCCTCGGCGCCGTTTATTTTCCGCGTGATTGCCATCTCTCGCCGCAGAAACTGATGGCGGCACTGCAATCGAAACTCGAAGCGGAGGGGTGCCGAACTCTATGGAACACCGAGGCGACGGGCTTCGAGACGAACGGCCGTCGCATCAACGCAGTTCGCACAACAAGCGAAACCATCGAAGCGGATGAGTTCGTCGTCGCGGGGGGCTCGTGGTCCTCCGCCCTTGCCCGGTTGTTGGGTTCGAAGATTCCGATGCAAGCAGGCAAAGGCTACAGCCTGACGCTTGCGAAACCGCGTCAATTGCCGCGGATTTGCTCGATCTTCACCGAAGCACGCGTGGCCGTCACGCCGATGGGCGACACGCTTCGCTTCGGCGGCACGATGGAGATTTCGGGACTCAGCGAGGCGATCGACCCGGTTCGCGTCCGCGGCATCGCGAAGTCCGCGCCGCAGTACTATCCCGAGTTCCAGATCGAAGATTTCGCGGACGTGAAACCCTGGGTCGGACTACGCCCCTGTTCGCCCGACGGCCTGCCGTACCTGGGGCGGACGCGGCGATATGAGAATGCCATCCTCGCAACAGGCCATGCGATGATGGGCCTGAGCCTTGGGCCAATTAGCGGAGAAATCGTCTCGCAGTTGGCGATGGGCGAGCAACCCGCAATCGATCTGTCGAAGCTGGACCCCGATCGGTATTGAACCGCACGATACCTTCACGCCCTGTAGGGAACGCCCTCCGCGGCGTTCCGCCGGGCTGGACGCGTCCGAACGAATCTTTCCCTCCCTCCGTCCGCCATGGCACGCGGTAGGATCCGGGCGGTTTGTCGACAAAATCCGCCGAGTGGGGAAACATCCCCTCGGACGCGTCCGGTTCGGCGGAACGCCACAGAGGGCGTTCCCTACAGATCGCGATGCGATCGCGACGTCGCTCGTTTTCGTTTCTCCGGACTGGAATTGCACGGCGTGCTGCTTTACAAATGCAATACCTGCCTCGTACTCACGCCTACCACCCTACCAAGGATTGCTCGCTATGAGTCGCGTACTCCGTTTGCTCGCATGGGGCCTGCTGCCCATGTGGGCGCTTGCGGGAGCGCTCGTGCCCTCCTTCGCCGACGAACCCAAAGAAGACCCTTCCCTCGAATGGGCCATTCCGCGGGCGAAGGTTCGCTTGCCGTTCGACAAAGAACAACCGATCGTCTTCGTCTCCACCAAGAGCCCCGAGTGGAAGACGCTCAAGAGTTTCTGGAACCCAACGACCGAAGCCGCCCTGGATCCGATCACCGAAGCGAAAGTCACCCGCACGGTCATCAAGGTGAAGATTCCGCTCGGCCTCGACGCTCCGCCGGTCCCCCTCGAAAACCCGATGACGCTTCAGCGCTGGGAAATCGGCCGGCAGCTTTACTTCGACACGGTGTTGTCCTCCGATTCCACCGTCTCGTGCGCGACCTGCCATGACCCCAAAAAGGGCTTCACCGACCAGTCGCGAACTTCCTTCGGCATCTCCAAGAACAAGGGCCCAGTCAACGCGCCGACGGTCATGAATTCGGCGTACAACGCCCTGCAATTCTGGGATGGCCGGGCGATCTCGCTGGAGGACCAATCGCAGGGCCCGCCGCAAAACGCACTCGAAATGTTCGACGGCAAGGGACATGCCTGGAACAACTTGGTGAGCCGCGTTCGCAAGAAAGGCGATTACGCCCGCAAGTTCGTCGAAGCGTTCGGCGTCGAGCCGAACCGCGACGTCATCGCCAAGGCGATCGCCCAATACGAACGCACCGTGCTCAACGGCAACTCGATCCACGACCGTGCCGAGCAAGCGATGAAGGTCCGCGTGGCCGAGGAGGAAAGCGGCGCCTATACCCTGAAGGCTCAGGACTACGCGACCGTGATCAAGGAAGCCCTCGCCGCCAAGGATACGACGGCCATCGAAGCCTTGAAGGTGAAGGAAGAGGGCCAGGTCGCGAAGACGGCAGAGCAGATCAACCATGGCCGGAGCCTGTTCTTCGGCAAAGCCCGCTGCTCGCTGTGCCATGTGGGGAACAACTTCTCGGACGGTCAGTTCCACAACCTGGGTGTGGGCATGCGAGACGGCAAGATCGCATCCGAATCGATGGGCCGCTATGTCCGCCTACCCACAGGGCACAAGAACCCCGAAATGATCGGCGCCTTCAAGACGCCGACGCTCCGCGGCTTGCTCGCCACCGCCCCCTACATGCATGACGGCGAGGAGAAGACGCTCGAAGACGTCGTCGAACTGTACGACCGCGGCGGCAACGCCAACGAGTTCCTCTCGCCGAAGATGCGCGACCTCGACGCCGAGAAAGCGTACTTGAAGTCGAAGGCGATGGGCACGCCGTATACGGGCCGCGAGATGAAGCTGCTGGGCCCCGACGAAACGCCGATCGCACCGATGGTGCTGAAGCTGACCCCGAGCGAGAAGTCGGACCTCGTGATGTTCCTCCGCTCGCTGCAGGGCGAGACGGCCGCGATCGTCGGAGACCCGACACTGCCGGCGACGAAGTAAATTGCTTTTGGCTTTCGTGGCGACAAGTTTATCTAACTTGTCGGTCTTTGCTTCGATTCGAATCCAGACCGACAAGTTAATAAACTTGTCGCCACGAAAGGCAGATTTCCTCAGCGTGCTCCAGCACATTATTTGCTAGCGATGCGACATCGACGGATTGGGGCAACGTGAAAGCGAGACAGTCGTCTTGCAACGTTAAGCCGAGGAGGTCGTCCTTTACCTTGCGATAGCCGTTCATCTCCCCGGCATGCGTCAGTCGGCATTCGACCTGGGTCATGCCTTCGAGCCAGCAGCCGATCGGGCCCTGGACGCCATTGCCTAGGATCACTTCGAGACCCAGCGATTGCGCCAAATGAATCAGTGAGGCGAGTTGCTTGGGGCTGCCGTTCTTCATCAGCTTGAATTTGACGAAAGCCGCACACTTGGCGGCCCGGCGGACGTCGTCGGCGTCGAAGATCGATTCGTCGAGCATCAGCGGAATCGGGCTGACGGCGCGCAGTTTCGACATCGCATCCCATGCGTCGATGGCGAAGGGTTGCTCGAGGAGTTGCGTGGAGGGGTGGTCGAGCCAACTCACCGTCTTCGCCGCGAGATCGAAGTCGAACGCTTGGTTGGCGTCATAGCGGAACATCATGCTGGTCGCCGTCGCATGGACGGCTTCGATCGTCTCGCGAGTTTCGCGTTCGTCCGCAGAGAGCTTGACCTTGGCAACGCTGTTTCCTTGGGCCGCAAGCTTGGCGATTTGGCTTGGGATCTCGTCGATTCGGTTCCATTGCAGGATCGGGCAGATCGGCACTCGGCCCGTGACATGCGCAGTCGTCGGGCCTTCGAGGGCGGTACGCACGGGCGAGGTCACGAACGGATCGTTGCGATGCCGTTCGTAGAAATCGGTCAGATCCTCGTCTGCAGCAAGGCGGGCGTAGCTGGCGGCGAGCAGTTCCTTCGTCTCATGCGAATAGCCAGGCAGCGGGCAGCTTTCGCCGAGGCCGATCGAACCATCGTCGAAACGAGCGATGGCGACGAACGAATCGAAGCGGTGCAGCGTGCCGAACGCGAGGACATACGGGCGGCGCAACGACAACAGGAGGCGAGCGATCGTGAGTTCAACGGGTCGCATCGCCAGCCCACTGTTCGACAGGTCGCTCGCGGTAACCCAGCACGAAATTCGTCAGAGTCCGCCCCGGTTCCATGCGGACGAAAGGCGTCGTGCCGACGGTCAACAGATCGACGACGGCGGAGGGGAAATTCATGCCGTTCATCGTGGTGAGGTAGCTGTAGCCGTTGAGCCGGCAATTCACTTCGAGCAGATGCCATTCGCCGGTCTGAGCGTGGCGCTTGAACTCGACGTTAATCGGCCCACGCCAACCGCCCATGGCTTCGACGATGCGCTGAGCAAGCTTCAACAGTTCCGGCTCATGCACGACGACGCCCGCCATGCCGCCGCCGCCCCAGGTCATGAAGGTTGCATGCGAATGGGACGCGGCTTCGCCATAAAGCTTGCCGTCGGCGCCGTAGAGCAGCAGCGCGACGTAGATGCTGCCGGTTTCGCCGGGGATGAACTGCTGCATGAGCACGTCGCCGGGGAAACTCTTGCGAACCACGTCGAGGCGATCGTCCAGTTCCTCGCGATTCGCGACGATCCACACGCCCTTCGATCCGCCTTCGCGCGCGGGCTTGACCACGGCCGGATACTCGACTTCCTCGACGCTTGCATACGTCCGCGGAGCCGGCAAGCCGTGGCGATGCATGGCGGCATTGAGATCCGCCTTATGCGTGAGGATGCGATAAGTCTCGTAGTTCGGGCGGAACATCTTTACGGGGGGATTCCAGCCCTGATGGACCACTTCCATCGTGCCTTCGACATCGTGGTCGGAGGTGGGAATCAGCACGTCGATCTGGTTGTCCGCGATGGCCCGATCGAGGAATTCGCGGTACTGCTCGAGATTGCGAGCACGCGGGGCGAGCAGCGGATGCACGCCGGGCAGGTACAGACCGCTCGCGAATTTGCTGGCATCGCTCAGAAACAAGCGGACATCACGACGGCCGGCGAGGGCGCGGGCGTAGTTGATCGCGGACGCGGTGGCGGAAAGCACGAGCACGTTCATGCGGCCGGCGTCCGATACGGGGTGTAGGTGAGATCCACGACGAACTTGAGGCCGGGCTTGGCGATTGCATCGCCGCTCGGATCAAGAAGATCGGCGCCGGCATTCTTCAACGTGCCAAAGACAGCTCGCGGGATCGGTCGGAATGAGGTCAAGGTCGGCGAACCGTCGGAGGCGGCAATCCAGTTGAAGGTGAAGAAGCCGCGGTGATCCATGAAGGCGAGCATTCGTCGGGTGAGATCCGCAATTCGCTCGTCGGCAATGGTTTCGCCGGCGGTGATCCATTCGTCGCGAGCGCAGGTTTCGCTGTGCACAAGGATCAGGCCGAGCTTCAGGCCGCGTTCGCTGCATCGGCCGACCGCGAAAACCGTCTTCGCTTTCGGCAACATCGGTTGGTAGAGGATCCCTGCTTGATGCGGATCGTCGATCGCTTCGGCAGGCTTGGTCGGAAAGATCAGCGTGCCGTCAGGCCGATGAAACGCGTCCCCCTTGGCAATGTTGGAAACGCCGTCGAATGGAGTCGGCGAGAGCGGTGCGACGATGTCGCCGAAGCGTTCGCGAAGCTGCTTCAGAGCGACGGCGATGCGGAACGTCCCCCATTGGTTCTGCGGTTCGCTATGCTTCGGATGGACCCAACGGGGACAGAGGACGATGCACTCGCGTTGATCCGGCTGGAATGAGGTCGGCGATGCCTGGCGGATCTCGACGTTCGGCAGGCCCCACCCATCGATAACCGGCTGATCGGTGAGAAACACGAACGAACGCTCGGGATACGCGAGGGCGATGGAGCTTGCCGCTTGCTTCTCGGCGCCAAGCAGGACTATGGAATCGGGCATGGAATCCGGTTCCGAGATGCCAAAGTAGTCCTCACGCTCCGCGTGAGGTCAGCGGCGATGCAAGGTCAGACCGCCGCTTGTATTTTGTGGCGACAAGTTTATCTAACTTGTCGGATGGGTTTTCGGAGAGTTTCCAAACAAGTTAGATAAACTTGTTTCCACGGCCGTCTGACCTTGCATCCCCGCTGACCTCACGCGGAGCGTGAGGACCACTCTCAGGTCGACTACTGCCCGGCGACGGCGGGTTCGGCCATCTCGAGGCGAATGCGGACGTCGTCTTCCGCATGTGCCATGCGGCTTTCGACCATCTTGCGACGCACCTTCATCTTCTCGTCTTCCGCATCCTTGGCCGCGCTGAGCACATAACCCACGGGGTTGTACTTCAGGTGTTCGTTGCCCGACGAATGCACCAGCAGCCGGCCCGCGGTGGCGCGCTCGGCCTGCGTGATGAAGTCGGCGAGGTCGCGGAGGACGGCTTCCTCATTCAGATTGCGGCCTTCATAGAGATACGCCGTCATCGGTTTCGAAATGATCGTGTGTTGGCGGATCATCGAGGTCATCATGCGGATCTGCATGTTTTCCGTGGCGCCGAGTTCCTCGATCGCCAGCGGGGCGCAGAGCAGGTCGCTGAACACGTAGTCGCCGCGGCGCAGATAGCGGGTGCGTTCGATGAACTGCTGATACATGGTGACCAAGCCGGTGCGGTCGGCCGGGCTGTAGACGACGGGAATGATCGCATCCGCGTGGATCAGTTCCTCGTGCATCGTCGGAAACCAATCCTTCTTGGTCTTGATGATGCAGCGATAGACTTCGTCGATGTCCACATTCGTGGGGCAGACGTCGCAAGCCAGGCAACGGATCACGTGCTTGTCCGCGATCGGAAACACCTTGGCGTCGCAGGGCACTTCCGAGCGAGCGATCAGGCGCTCGACGTATTGCTGCGCAATGCCGTCGCGGTCCTGCAGAATCCAGAACGAAACCTTGGGGCGGTCCTTGAGCCGATGCGTGTCGGCCATGCGGAGCATGGCGCTGATGCGGGCGATGCGACGGCCCACGCCCATCGAGGTATCGAGGCCGTATTCGTCTTTGGGCATGGTGCCGATATCGCCCGCCCAGCCGGTGCCGCCGTATTGAGAAGTGGTTTCGGAATCGTTGCCGACGCCGAGCATGCCGAGTTGGATCATGTCCATGAGCTGGTAGATGAGCGTCGTTTCCTGGCCGCCGTTGCGTTTGGCCCCAACGGCGATGCCGCCGTAGAGCTTGCCGCGGATCGCGCGTTGCAGTTCGGGTTCGTTGCGAAGGAAGTCGAGGAAGCTCTGCGCTAACGAGCCGCGGTCGCCGAAGTAGACCGGCGACGACAGCAGGAAACCATCGCATTCCATCAACGCGGCTCGGAGAGTTTCGGCATCCTCCACATCGTTATGTTCCGGGAAGTGCTCGCTCAGCGCGATGTGGTCGATGTCGGCGCCGAGGTTGTGCGCAGACCAGAGCGCGGCGGCGAGGGCGATTTCGGAATTGCTGAGTCCTTTATCCCCCTTCAGCTTCTTCAGATTTTTGTACAGCACGTCGAACGGCAGTTTTTCGCTGCGGCCCGCATCCACGAATTGCTGCAGATGGATGCTCGCCTGCTGCTTGAGGTAGGCGTTCAGCGCATCCTTGTTTGGAAGCGTCTTGATTTCCGAGATCAGCGCGGCATTGCCGCCGCCGCGACGAGCGTTGCGAAGGCTGGCGGAAAGACCCAAGATCTTGAGTTTCATGGACATGCCCCTGCAGCGCGGGAAATCGGCTTCGATTGGGAAGCTAAGCCTTTCCCACACTTGCGTCAAGAGAAGTTCGAGAAAGCTGGAGCAATTGGCGAACCTGGGTTGTCCTCGTGGCGACAAGTTTATCCAACTTGTCGGTTTGGTTCTTAGATCCGAATCCGACAAGTTAGATAAACTTGTCGCCACGAAAGCATCTCCTATTTCGCCTGAAGCCAGCCGCTCTTTTTCATCCAATCGGCACATCGCTGGGGCCAAGTCGAGACCGGATCGGTACTCGGGCGAAGACCGAAGCCATGTCCGCCCGTCGCATAGACATGCAGTTCCGCCGGCACCTCGGCTCCACGCGCGGCGAGGAACAGCAAGATGCTGTTCTCGCATGGCACCGGGTCGTTGGCCGCATGCACCAGAAACAACGGCGGCACGTTCTTGTGAATCGCAATGTCGGACAACAATTCCGTCCGATCCTTGTTCACGATGCCGCCCGGGTAGACCAGCACCGCAAAGTTCGGCTTACAGGACACTTGGTCTACGTCGTCGATGGCCTCATACGTTCGCTTGTCGAAGCCGGTGGCCACGCGGACCGCCAGGTTGCCTCCTGCGGAGAAACCCAACATCCCGATGCGATCCGGATCGATATTCATCTCTTTGGCCTTGGATCGAACCAGGCTCACGGCCCGCTGGCCGTCTTGGAAGGCGCCCGCGGGAGCTTTGTCCTTGGCATCGTCAGCTCGACGCGGCACGCGATACTTCAGGACTATCCCTGTGATGCCGATCGAGTTTAGCCACTGGGCGACCTCTTCTCCTTCCAGATCCCACGCCAGAATGTTGTACCCGCCTCCCGGGCAGACGATGACGGCAGCGCCGGTGTCCTTCTCTTTCGCGGGCCGATAGACGGACAGCGTCGGAATGGAGACGTTGGTCAGCCGTTGCACCTTCTTTTCGCCGGGTTTCTGTTCCAGCGTTTTCTCTTCGCCGATGGCTTCTTTCTCGCCGGGGACTTTCCCCGGCCAAACCTTAAGAACCGTCGGCTGGGCGAACGCGAACGATGGCCCTGCGATCAGCAGCAGCAATGCGAAGAAGCGCATGTGAATCTCCGGGAAACTTCAGGAACCCCACCGAGTGTACTCGCGAAACAGGCTGGGGGGGAAGGGTAATCCGGCCGACTGCTGGGCCTTGGGCCAAGGTTCAGGCCATTTCGCAAATGTCGGCCCCGCCAAAGCGAACCAAAGTTGGGATTATGCGGGAAGTTGCGGTCAAAGCGGAAAAGCGGGCCTTAGGCCGTAGGCGAACCTTTGATCCTGGGGCAAGTCCCCGATCGTCTTCAGCACGTTTATGATCCCAGCCGAAATGGAGAGGTGACACGCGCCATCAGAGGCGGAATTTGGAACGAAAAACATGAAAGCATGGTGAGAGTGATTGATTTTGCGTAGGTTGCGACGATAAAATGGGCCTTAACAACTTTACGCCCAGCAAAAAATTCGCTGAGCGTTCCCCCATTCTCTCGCTGCGGCTTATCGCGATCATCCATGTTTTGTCGCAAAATGCAGGTTTGAGGCGAAAGAGTGAAACTCTACGCGTTGTGACGCCGTAGAGTCGGTGGCTTCGGTTGCTTGTCTCTCCACCAAGGTGAGTCTTCCATGGCTTCGTTCTTCGATCGATTCTTCTCCTCACGCCGGAAGCCGGCCCCCCTCCGCCGCACGGATGCCGGACGAAAGAAGCGGCCCGTATTCGAGACGCTGGAAGATCGAACCGTCCCCGCCACCCTTCCTCCCGCGTTGGTCACGCCGAACACGAATCCAGTGATGGCAGGAGCCTTCAACCCGCAGCTCGCCGTCGATCCCCTCAACTCTCAGAATATGGTGGCGATCGCCAGCACGGGCGCCGCGCTTACCGGGCAGTACTCCACCGATGGCGGCACGAATTGGAACCCCTTCGTTGCCCCCTTGTCGTTCCAGGATCCGAATCTTGGCGCCGGCAACAACTTCACGTCCATTACCGATCCTAGCATCACCTTCGACCGGAACGGGCGATTTTACGTCTCGGCGTCGTATCAAGACGCGACCTACAACTCCGGCGCCATTCGCGTGACTCGCTACGATATGCGCGACGGCACTCCCAACGCCGACTTCAACTCCGTCGTATACCGTTGGTTCGGCGTCGACCCGGCCTTCAACCCAGTGGTTGCCGTCGATACGAATGAGACGGCCTGGACGGATCCGGAAACGGGCGCAACGCGCGTCGACACGCTCGCCAACTCCGTCGTCCTCTCCCGCAACGGGCAAACGGGGCCTGATTCCGAGATCATCCCCCGCGGAATCTATGTTGCCTGGAATGCGAATCTCTCGCTCGCTGCCGGCGACCCGCTCGGCACGAACCTGAGCCGCATTTTCGTCGCGGCTTCCGGCGACGGCGGCCGCACCTTTACCACTCAACAGGCGGCTTCCGCGAACAACGTCAACGCGGCCAATCCCGTTATCACGTTTTCCGCCCCCGGAACTTCCGGCTCCAGCAACCTCATGATCTTCTGGAATCAGGGAACCGGCATCGTTCTCGATCGCAGCGACCCGACGAACGGCATTTCCGATGGCGGCGTCGTCGCGGCCGCGCAGGAGTTCAGCAACAACATTCCTGTGCCCATCGCGGATGCGACCCAGAACTTCGACGCGACGCCGACCCGAACGCTGCCGGATACCGCCAATGCGACGACATCGCCCATTGTTGTGAATATCGACGCGCAGGGCCTGAACACGATTCGGGATGTCAACGTCACGGTCAATATCACCAATCAAGACTTGTCGCAGCTGTTGATCGAATTGGTTCCCCCTACGGGATCGGGGCTGCCCACCATTCCGTTGGTCCTGAATCGCATCGACGGTTCGGGCGCCGTCATCGCGGCCAATCGCGGCATCGCCGGCACCAACCTTGGCGTCTTGCCTTCGACCGGCAACTCGGTCGGCGCCGTCTTCGATGGCGACTCGATGCGATCCATCACGGCCGGCTCCGGCCCGTTCGTCGGGTACTTCAGACCGGAAACGGGCAATTTGTCCCTTTTGAACGGCTTTGCTTCCGCTCAGATGAACGGACAGTGGCGCCTCCGCGTTACCGACAACTTCAGCAGTGCGACGAACGGCACGACGACCACCGGCACGATTCAAGGCTGGTCCATCAAGTTCACGGGACGAATCGATACGCCCGGCGTCGGCGGCAACGCCTTTGCGAACATCGAAATCCCCGTGGCGACTTCCATTGCCCAGAGCAACACGCAGACTGGAACCGCCCTCGTCGCGGCAGGCGCTCCCGGCATCAATTCCGGCCTCTCGGTCGCGGTCGATCGCTCCGTCGGCGCCTTCAGCCCGTATGCGGGACGCATGTACGTCGCCTACAACAGCGGAACGGCCGCCAATCCCGATGTTTCCGTCGCCTACTCGGATAACGGTTTGCTGTGGCAGACCACGCGAATCAACGACGACTCCGCTTCCGACAACATGTCGGAAGGCACTCGCGCTCAGTTCATGCCGACCATCGCCGTCGATCCCGGGACCGGAACGCTGGTCGCGACCTACTACGACGCGCGCTGGGACGCCGCCAACGCGCGTGCGACGACGATGATCGCCACGAGCATCGATGGCGGCGCCAGCTTCAGCAAGTCCGCTTATCTCAACGCAACCAAGACCGCCGTCGATCTCATCAGCGGCGCCACGATCAATATCGAGCCGATCCCCGGCAACGCGGCCGCGGCAGGCGCCGGCGCCTTCGGCGACCGGCAGGGTCTGGCCGTCATCGATGGCCGGGTTGTCGCTCTGTTCGCCTCCAATCCGAACGCGGCCGGCTCCAACGTCTACACCGCGAACGTCACGTTCGCCTCGGGCCCACGCATCATCAGCGGCGACATGGGGCCGATCCTCGACGAAAGCGTCACGCGGTCGGTCAGCGCCGGCGGCAACACCACCGGCGTCTACGTCTACAACGCCGGCACGGTCGTGGCGCCCAACGAAGTCCGCAACGTGAATCTGACCGGAACGGTCACGGGCGGCTTCTTCCGCCTCACGTTCCGCGGCTCCAACACCAGCCAAATCGCCTACAACGCCAGTGCTGCGACCGTCCAATCCGCGCTTCAAGCACTGAGCTCGATCGGGACAGGCAACGTCCAAGTCTCGGGAGTCCCCGGCGCATGGGTTGTCACCTTCGTCAATTCGCTCGGCGGTCAAGACGTCGCGGACGCCGACATGACGGCGACCAACGTCAGCCTTGCGGGTACGACTCCAGGCGTCGCGGTCGCCACGAACACGCAGGGTTCGACCTACTCGGGCGGCACCCGCCAGCTTGACGGCTTCCAAGTCAAATTCGATCGCCGGGTCGATCCCGCGACCTTCGACTATCGCGACATCGAACTTTACTTCCGCAGTCCAACGACGCCTGGTTCGCAATTGGGCACGCCGCTCGCCATCAACGAGTCGCAGACGCTCACCATCGTCGGCGGCCCCACGGGCGGTTCGTTCACGTTGACCTTCGGAGCGGCGACCACCGGCAACCTCCCGCACAACGCCAGCGCCGTCGAAATTCAGGCCGCCCTCCAATCGCTGAGCACGATCGGCAAGGACAACGTGAAGGTCGTCGGCAATCCCGGCGGCCCCTTCGTCATTTCGTTCCAGGGCGATCTCGCCTTCACCGACGTCGCGACGATCGGGGTCAACGCGGCCGGCCTGACGGGTGGGTCCAGCCCGAACGTCTCGATCGTCGAAACGACCAAGGGCTCGACGGTCGTTCTCCAAGTCATCGCACTCAACAACAGCACCTCGGCGGGCGGAGCGACCGACTTCCTCGTGAAGCTGGCCCCGCAATCCGCCGTAGGAACCTACAGCTACATCGTCGGCCCAAACATTCGCGACAAGTTCCGCGATCGCGACTCGACGATTCAGTCCCCAACCTACGCCGCGCCTTTCAACGCGACAGGCGTTGCGGGCGTCGGAGCCATCAACCCCAGTTCGACCAACCTAGGCTACAAGGAATTCGCTCTCGACCTGTCGGCCGCCGCCCTCGCCGGCAATATCGTCGATCTGAATGTGCGTTTCACCGGCGCCGGCAACGGCCTTCGCAATGCGGACATTTACCTTGAAGCCCCCAACGGCACGCGTGTCCCGCTCGCCATTCAAGATGGCGCCATCGTGGACGGGTCCGCGGTCAAGTTCGACGATCAAGCCGCCAACTACCTTTCGGCAGCCGCCGGCGTCGGAACCGTCAAAGCAATCGGATGGCTGTCGAACTTCAACCGCACCGTGTCGAGCCTGGGCGCCAACGGCATCTGGAAGCTCATCGTCATCAACGAGAGCAACAACGCCGGAACCGTCACTGCGTGGGGCCTCGATATCGCCACCGATGCAACGTTCGGCAACGACGTGATCGCGAATGCCGGCAACTGGATGGATCAGAATCAGAACGCGATCCAGCGCGAATCCGCCAGCGGCGACGTCAACCAAACCATCACCGTCAGCGGCAATCCGACCGGCGGAACCTTCCGCCTCGTCTACGGTTCCGAGTTCGTCGATGTTCCCTACAGCACCAGCAACAACACGACGCGCGGAAACATTCTCAGCGCCCTCGAATCGCTGAACGGCATCGCTCCGGGCGATGTTTCCGTCTCGAATGCGATCGGCAACTCGTGGACCGTCACGTTCAGCCGCAAGTTCGCTCGCACCAGCCTTTACACGCTGGGCGTCGACGGCGCGGGGCTCACGGGCGGCACGAACGCTTCCGTGCTGGCAGCCTCCGCTTCTCGCTGGGACGTCTTCGCGGCGCCTTCGCCGGACCAATCGGAAAATCCCTACTTCCCGTCGTTCGACAATCGGACTTCGCCCCTGTCGATTCCCGGCGCCTATCTGGTGACCGGCGCCGCCTACGAAAGCACGACGACCAACTACAACACGAATACGATCCGCGACGCCAATGTCGCCGGCCCCAACGGCGCCGGCGTCACCTATAGCGACATCGTGATCGCCGACGACGCCGCGGGCGCCGTGCTGACGGATCTGAATGTCGAGGTTTTGCTCGATCACGACCGCATCAACGATCTCCGGTTGACGCTCATCGCACCCGACGGCACGCAGGTTCGACTCGCCCAAGGCCGCGGCAACCTTTTCGGCGGATCCAACGATCGCTTTGCCGACGTCGTCTTCGACGATTCGGCGAGCACATCCATCGCCTTGTTCTCCGGCATTTCGGGTTCCTATCGCCCGGAAGTCAGCCTCTCCAACATGCTCGGCAAGAAACTCGCCGGCACGTGGCGGCTGATGATCGAAGATCTCAGCACCGGCGGCAACGGCAACTCGCAGCTCGTCAAATGGTCGCTGCAGCCGCGCACCGCCTTGTACCTGAATGCGGTCGCCAACTTCATCGACGTCTCCTTCGATCGCGACATCGACGTTTCGAGCTTCACGGGAGCCGACGTCGTGTCCGTCACCGGCCCGCAAGGCGCCATCACCGGAACGTTCGGCGTCGCCGCGAATCCGGCAGGCACGCCCGTCGGCCAGGAACGCCGCCGCTTCCGGATCACGTTCCCCGCAGGCCAAGCCGTGCCCGGCTGGTACAATCTGGTGCTCGGCTCGGACATCAAGGACACCCAAGGCAACCGCGTCGACAACAACCTCAACGCGGGGCTCGACGTCCTGCGCAGCAGCGACCCCAGCGTCGCGGCGATCTCGTCGTGGAACGTCCGCAACTACGCATCGACTGCCGCCTACGTCACGATTCCCGCGAACAGCGTGGTCGATTCGACCTTGGAAATCAAAGACAACTTCGTGATCCAGCGCGATGCGACCAATCGCATCCAGGTCACGATGAACATCACGTTCCCCGACGTCCGCGACCTCGACGTCTCCTTGATCGCGCCGGACGGCACGATCATCCGCCTTGTGCGCGGCGCCGACCTCGTGCAGAACCAGGCGAACGTGCAGAATTTCCAGGGGACCGTACTCGACGACGCCGACACGCTCAACGGCATCGCGATCAACCCGATCCAAGGCGCCCAGGCCCCGTACGCCCCGCCCGCAGGCGGAGCCTACAAGCCGGTGGATTCGCTGTTCCCGCTGGTCGGCAAGAATTCCGCGGGAATCTGGCGGCTTCGCGTGGCGAACAACGGATCGCAAACCGGAACCATCGGCTACAACAACGGCGGTCAGGATTCATTCTGGTCGCTCAAGCTGCCCGAAGCGATCGCAGGTTCGGGTCTGGGCGAGGTTGCCGCCGATCGTGCGACGGTTTCCTTCCGCGTCTTCGTCGGCGATTCGACCAATCCGCTCAGCAGTCAAGCCTGGACGGGCGTCGGCCCCTTCACGGCCGAGAACCAGACCAATGCAGGCGCCGTCCGCACCATCGCGGTCGATCCGTCCGATCCGTCCGGGAACACCGTGTTCCTCGGCGCCGCCGACGGCGGCGTCTGGAAGACCACGAACTTCCTTACGGACAACCCAGCCGGCCCGACCTGGATTGCTCTTACCGACTTCGGTCCGGTCCGCGGCCTCCGCAACATGTCGATCACCGTCATCGGCCGCAACGGCGATCCGAACCAATCGATCGTCTTCGTCGGCACCGGCGACTACTTCACGAGCCGCGGCGGCGTCGGCTTCCTCCGCTCCGCGGACGGCGGCAAAACCTGGTCTGTCATCGGCGATCAGACCAACGGCGAAGTGCTGGATGCCGCCAACGCGCCGATTACGCTCACCGGCGCCATCATCAATAAGATCGTCGCCGATCCCACGCCCCAATCCGGCGGCGCGCAAAGCTACATCCTCTACGCCGCCATCTCAGGGACGAACGGGGGCCTCTACCGCAGCCTCGACTCCGGCCTGACCTGGCGACAGATCCGCGCCGGCAACGCTACCGACGTCACGTTGGCGCCGACCGGCCTCAAGGACACCAACGGCAACTTGCAGCAGCTCTGGGCCGCCTTCCAGAACGACGGCATCTACTCCACCAGCTTCGCAACCACCGCGACGAACCTCTCCATTCAGCCCGGCGGCGGCGGGGTCAACACCCGCACCAACAACGGCACTCCGCTCCCCGTCAGCGCGAACACCATCTCGCTTGCGGGCAAAGGACGCGTCATCATTTCCGCGGTCGAGCCGAGTTCCTCGAACTCGCTCGGCAATTCGCTCTACGCGGGCTGGCTCTACGCGGCGGTCGTCTCCGCGACCGGCTCGCTCGAGCTGTACATGACCAAGGACTACGGGCAAAACTGGACGCGTGCCGTTCTGCCGATCTCGGTCCCCGTCGCTCCCGCCACGGCGACCTTTGGCTCCAACAACGAAAGCAACGCGCAGGTCGATCCGTTCAACGGGCTAGGCAATGCCCAGTCCTCCCTGGCGATCGATCCGGCGAATCCCAACATCGTCTACATCGGCGGCAATCGCGTCATTCGCGTCGATACGACAACGATGGCCGATGCGTACGCATTGATCAACTTCGACAACAGCGATCCTGGGGCCGGCGGCGTGCAGACGGCAAGCCCCGGATCGGTGACTCCGCAGACGAACGTGCTTCGAGGCATGGTTCCGATCGCGACGGATTACTACAACCTGATCCGCCATCCGGACAACGTGCTGAATCCCAATTCAGGCACCAACATCAGCCTGAACGCGTTGGGCACGTTCGTGAATGACGGCCGGGACCTCAAGTGGTCCGCCGTCGCCACGCCGAGCACCGGATTGCTTCCGCTCTCCGTGCAGCAGATGATCGTTCGCACGGATCCGACGACCGGCGAACGCCGAATCTACTACGCGACAGGCACGGGCGTCTACACGAACGTGGTGGACGAGACGGGCTCTGCCGTGACCACGCAAGGCAGCCTCGGCATCGTTTCGGGCGCTCGCAACAGCAACCTGCAGATCGATACGGTGTCGCAGGGCACGGTCATCGCCAGCGTGACAGGCGCCCGTGCCGCGGACGTGTTCGGAGCCAGCTTCAGCCAGAATGCTCAAATGACGGGTCTGCCCGACGACTGGATGCGCACCGGCAACCTGATTTCGACGCAACTCTCGTTCGCCCCCGGCGCGCTGGTTCAAGCGGTGCTCGACGGGAGCGGCGACTGGTATCAGTACCTCAATCCTTCGTACCTCACCGCGCTCGGCCAATCAGCGGGCAACTTCTTCCAATACGCCGACAACTCCGTCACCGATACCACCTACATCCGCAATGGCGGCACCCTGCTCAGCGCAGCCACGGGTGGAGCGGCCCAGTGGAGCAGCTACCCTAATCCGGTCATCGACACCTTCCCGCTGACCGTCGCACTGGCCAAGCCGGCCGTCGGTCAAAACCCGTGGGACGGATCGTCGGTGCTGCTCGGTTCGCCTCAGGGCCGCGTCTACCTCTCCACCGGCAATTCGCTGCAAGGCAAGGGCCAGGTTTGGATCACGATTGCGAATCAAGGCCAGCTCAGCGCCGCCAACGCGGTGTCCGCGGTCGCCTTCGGAGCGCCCGACACCGGCAGCGCGAATCTCAATTCGTTCATCTACGCCGGCACGCAAAACGGCCAGGTCTTCGTGACCACCACGGGCGGCAGCACGTGGAACAACATCACGGGGAACCTCACCGGCGGGCAGATCCTGGGAATCTACACCAATCCCGCACGCGGCAGCCGTGAAGTCTTCGCGCTGACGACGACCGGGATTTGGAAGTTGCCGAACAGCTCCACCGGCACGACCTGGACGCAACTCAACGACACGGCCGGCAAGGGCAACCTGCTGACGGCGACTCGAAACATCTTCGGGGACGTCGGCAACACCGAAGCCGCGATGCGCTATCTCACCTCGATGCAGGTCGATTGGCGCTTCGCGATTCCCGATGGCTTAGGCGGAACATTCCCCGTCCTCTATGTCGCGGGGCACGGCGGCGTCTTCCGCTCGATCGACAACGGCGCCACCTGGAAGCCGTACCCGGAAAACGCCGTCACCACCTACAACATCGCCGCTGGGGGATTATTGCCCAACGTCGCCGTGTTGGACCTCAATTTGGCGACCGGCGGCATCAACTACTCCACCGGCTTCCCCGACCAATCGACCGCGCAGAACGTGCTTGTCGCTCGCACGCTTGGCCGCGGCAGCTTCAGCATCCGCCTCGACAATTCCGACTTCGACCAATACTCGGTCGTGCCGAACAAGGGGCCGCGCGTGCTCAGCATCGCGGCGGTCAATCCGAATCCGGGCAACACGATCACGGGCATCGACGTCACCTTCGAGGGCGCCGTCGATCCGTACACGTTCACCTCGACGGACGTGCTGAGCCTGAGAGACCCCAACAACGTCGCCATCGCCATCGGTTCGATCGCCAGTCTGAACCCAGCGAGCAACGGCGACAAGGTTTATCGCGTCCTGTTCGCCACGCCGCAAACGGCGTCCGGTTCCTACTCGATCGGGCTCGGCACGGACATCGCCGATTACTCCGCGAACCTGATGAACCAGGACAACGACAACGTCAACGGCGAGATCCCGTCCGACCGATTCAGCGGCTCCGTATCGATTCAGCTCAATCGGGCGCCCACCTTCTCGAACATCCCCGACCAGATCACGACGCCCAACGTCGCGACGACGCCTTTCGTCTTCACGGTGACCGATCCCGACCCGGGCGCCGGCGTCACGGTTGTCGTGACGAGCTCGTCCAACACGACGCTCGCCCCGCTCCCGAACATCGTGCTGACGCCGCAAGGGGGCGGATCGTATCAGATCATCATTACGCCCGCTTCCAACCAGTACGGCACCTCGATGATCACGCTGACCGCCACCGACGGCCGCGGGTTGGCGACGACCAAGACCTTCAACCTGATCGTCGATACCGCGCCCACGGTCAACTTCGCGACCGACCCGCTGACGACGCCCCATCGCCCGTTCACGCGAACCGTCGGGATGACGTTCTCCGATGCCGAAATGGACACGGTAAGCTTCGGAACGCCGACCGTCGCCGCGGCGGGGCCGGCTGCGACGTTGCAGACGCAATTCCAGTTCTTCGCCACCGGCAACAATTACTACAACCTCTACAGCCAAAACGAAAAGTGGTTCAAGAGCCAGACGACGGGCGCATGGTACTTCATCACGCCCAACGGCCAAATTCGCCGCGACTTCGGATCGTTCGGCGCCTCGACCCTGCTGCCGACTTCGCTGACTTACGCCCAATGGAACGACAACAGCCTGATCTTCAACGCCCTGACGCCGCCTTCGCTCAGTGTGACGGTGCAGAACGTGATGCAGGCTAATGGAAGCGGCACCGCGGATCTTGTCATCGGCAACACGGCATCGCCCAACTTCGTGGGCTCCGTGGAAATCACCGTCCCCTATAGCGATGGGTACTTGCAGGGCACGAAGAAGCTCGCCGTGACGTTCACGAACACCACGCCGAACGTCCCGGCCGTCGGCCCGCAGTCGGTTTCGCATCTGACCGGATCGTTGTCCGTGCCGATGCAGATCACCGATGCCGAGAGCGATCCGATCAACTTCACCGGCAACGCTCTGGACGCTTTGGCGTATCGCCTGGACACGCGGTACGACTTCTTCTTCACCGGCAACGCTTACCAGAACAGCAACGGCCTCAACGAAAAGTGGTTCCGCAGCTTGACGCAGAACCAATGGTTCTACATCACGCCCGCCGGCAACGTATATCGAAACGCGGCCGCCAATCCCTTCGCTCAACTGGATGTGTCGTTCTGGACCACTCCGTCGAAACTCTTGAACGCCGCCCAGAACACCACGTCGTTCATCGATGTTCTGTCCAACGAGGACCCGGCCCGCCTCGATCGGCAGTACGATTTCTACTTCACCGGCGGCTATTCGCTGAACTTCTACGGCCAAAACGAGAAGTGGTTCCGCAGCGCCATCGACAACGCATGGTTCTTCATCCTCCCCACGGGCGAGGTTCGCAGAGACGGCGGCAGCTTTGCCGCATCGACGATCGTGCCCGCTTCGCTGGATTCGAGCTACTGGTTCAACCCGACCAAGCTGATCAACGGCTCGACCTTGGCCGCCCCCGCGATCACCGCCAACTACAACGATCCCAACCTCGATCTGGCGTGGGATGCGTCCGCCGTCTCAGGAAAAGCCCTGGTGAGCGTCTTCGCCAGCGACGGCATCGCGGGCGCCTTGCAGAGCTTCGCCTTCGACGTCACCAACGCCGCCCCCACGCTTGCCCCGATCTCCGATCGCACCGGGGCGAACGCCGTTTCGCACAGTGCGGGAACGATCCAGATTCCGCTCACCGTCTCGGATGCGGACATCAATGGTCTTGCCCCGGACGACACGCTCACCTACACGGTGACGTTCTCGCCGGGGGACGCCTACGACCTCGATCAGCAATTGCAGTTCGTGAAACAGGGCGGGACGTACTACTTCAACAACTCGGGCCAAAGCGAGAAATGGGTCTTCAGCCAGACCAACAATGCTTGGTACACGCTGTTGCCGAACGGCGACCTGAAACTCGCGGTCGGATCGCCTGCTCAGTGGACGCTGGTGAAGAATCTCGGCACGGCGGTCTACAACGACCCGACGCTGCTGCACGAAGCGACGAACACGCCGTTGCCGGCGGGTCTCGCCAACTTCTCGGGTTCGGTGACGGGCGCCTACCCCAATCCGAATCTCAACATCAACATCCCGCCCCAATTCGTCGGGACGGCCAAGGTGACGGTGAAGGTCAAGGACGGCGTCGGCGGCGAAGCGACGCAGTCGTTCTTCCTTGAAACCACCAACCCGACCGCCCCGAACATCACCGTCCTCCCCGCTGGGCCCTACACCGTCAATAACGGCAACACGCTCAGCCTCAACGTCAATACCGTCGATGCCGACGGCGATGCCACGACGGTAACGCTCGAGGCCGTGGGCCAACTCGGCGTCGTCGTGCGGAGCCAGTATCAGCTCAGTTTCGGGGGCGACTACTACTTCAACTCGAGCGGATTCGGCGAGAAGTGGCTCCGCAGCGGCACGACGGCCAGCGGTTGGGTCTACATCAAGCCGGATGGCTCGATCTGGCAGTGGGGCAAGACTGTCGCCGACACGCAATTGACCTCCGTCGATCGCGTCTTCTACGACGATCCGCGCCTACTGACTTCGCCCGTTGCCAAGCAAGGTCTGGCGTACGAACTCGACCGCTTAAACACGCTGACGTACTATCCTCAATACGACTCGTACAACAACCTGAACGCCCGCTGGTTCTTGTCGTCGTCGAACTTGTGGTACTACGTGATGCCGAACGGGGACTTCGTGCGCAACGGAGTGGTCCTCACGACGCTGCCCACGTCGTTCCACACGACCCCGCTGTCGCTTCAGAACGCATACGGGGCCGCCAACCCAGTGCAGTTCGACGCCACGCTCACCGGCGGAACCCAGCTCGACGTCACCTCGACCGCCGGCTACCTCGGCGACGTCTGGGTGCTGCTCAAGGCGACCGACGGCAACAAGGTCACCTACCAAACCGTGAAAGTCACCTCCGTGTGACCCCAGCCCATGACCACCGCGCGACCTTGCCTGCATCCGCAGCGAGGTCGCTTTTCTTTTCCCGGGCGCCTACCATCGTCCATGCCTCATCAGGGCTGGCCTTGACACCCGTTCGGGGCTTTGGGTAAATCATGCGGGATGCACGGACTTTTCGGCCCGGAAGACTTGGTTCGAGAAGACTCGGTTCGAGCCACGCACCACAAGGGGACACCATGACGGCGAAACCGGAACAGTTTCCGGCCATTCCCATGCCGCTGACTCGGCCTGCTTTCGACGAAGACGAAATCGCGGAAGTCCGCAAAGTGCTCGCTTCGGGATGGGTAACCCAAGGACCGGCCGTGGCTGCCTTCGAGAAGGCGTTCGGCGAACGCCATCAAGTCGCTCATGCGCTGGCCACCACATCCTGCACCGCCGCCCTCCACCTCGGCGTGCTTGCTCTGAATCTGCAGCCGGGCGATGAAGTCATCGTCCCGTCCTTTACCTGGATCACGAGCGCTCATTGCGCTGAGTACGTCGGCGCCAAGGCCGTCTTCTGCGACGTCGATCCGACCACGTTCAACATCGACGTGAAGTCGATGGAAGCCGCGCTCACGCCGAAGACGCGAGCGATCATCGCCGTTCATCTGTTCGGCCTTTCCGCCGACATGGATGCGATCAACGCCGTCGCCAAAAAGCGAAACATCCCGGTGATCGAAGATGCCGCGTGCGCCATCGGCACGACCTACCGCGGCAAACCGGTCGGCTCCCTCGGCGACCTGGCGTGCTTCTCGTTCCACCCGCGCAAGGCGATCACGACCGGCGAAGGCGGCATGGTGACGACGCAAAGCAGCGACCTGGCCAACGAAGTCGCCGCCTTCCGCAACCATGGCGCGAATCGCACCAAGTCGACGACCGATCCCAAGCCGTGGAGCATGGGCACCTTCGACCATCTTGGCATGAACCTTCGTCTCTCCGACATTCAGGCCGGCGTCGGGCTCGCTCAGATGCGAAAACTCGATACGCTGCTCGCCCATCGCCGCCAATGCGCCCAGGGCTACCATGAACGCCTGGGCGGCATCTCGTGGCTTCGCCGCCCGCTCGAACCGCAAGGCTATGGGCACATGTACCAGTCGTATGTGCTCTGGGTCCGCGAAGGCGGGATGGAGTTCCGCAACAAGGTGATGCTGCACCTCGAGAAGGAAGGCATCCAAACCCGCCCCGGGACGATGGCGGTCCACAACACCGCTTTCTATCGCGACAAGTACAAGCTGCGGCCCGAAGACTTTCCGCAATCCACAGCCTGCGAGCAGCAGACCATCACGGTACCGATCTTTCCTGGCATGGCCGAAAAGGATCTCGACCGCGTGGCCCAGGCCCTCAAGAGCGTTTCCGCCTAATGGACAACGTCGCGATCCGAGTCTCCGATCTCTCGAAGATGTACCGCGTTTATGCGCGGCCTCGCGACATGCTCATGGAGATGGTCTTCCGCAAGCACCGCCATCGCGAATTCTGGGCGCTCCGCAACATCGGCTTCGACATCGAACGCGGATCCTGCGTGGGCATTCTGGGCCGAAACGGCGCCGGCAAAAGCACGCTGCTGCGCATCCTCTCCGGCACCCTGCCGCGAACCACCGGCTCCGTGGAGGTTCGCGGCAAGCTGTCCGCGATCCTCGAACTCGGCACCGGTTTCCACCCCGACTACACGGGCAGGGAAAACATCTACCTCGGCGGACTCTGCATGGGCATGAGCCCGAGCGACATCCGCAAACGCATGGACTGGATCATCGAATTCAGCGAGTTGGCCGAGTTCATCGATCAGCCGTTCAAGACGTATTCCAGCGGCATGCAGGCCCGCCTCACGTTCGCGACGGCGATCAGCATCGATCCCGAAGTGCTCATCATCGACGAAGCGCTCGCCACCGGCGACGCGTACTTCGTCAACAAGTGCATCGGCCGCATCAAGGAGATTTGCGCCTCCGGTTCGACGGTCCTCTTCGTGTCCCATTCCATCGGCCTTACCACTCTGCTCTGTCAGCGAGCGATCTGGATCGATCATGGCCAGATCAAGGCAGACGGCGAGGCGGGAAAAGTCTGCAAGGCTTACGAGGAAGAAGTCTGGTCCGCCGTCGGCGAGACGAATCGCACCGAAACGGAGAAGCGGAACAACACGCTGAAGACCGGCCGCTACGAACTTGGCGGCGAAGGATTGCGGATCGAGAAAATCGAACTGCTGGACGGCCAAGGCCGGGAAACTTACGCGTTCACGAACGGCGAACCGTTGCGGCTTCGCATCCATTGGTCCGGCACCACCGAGCACGCGAAAATCTATCCGAGCTTTCGCATCGACAATCCCGTGGGATTGGCGGTCACCGCGTGCGAAGGCTGGGAAAACGGATTCTATGTGAGCCTTGATTCCCTCCGTGGCGGCAGCGGCTGGTGCGAGTTCGAGTTTCCTCAGCTTTGGCTCGGCAAAGGCGAATACCTCGTGAGCGCTTCCATCTGTTATTTCGCGGAAGTGAAGCATCGGGACAACATCTTGCATTACGTCGAAAAAGGGGCGAAGTTTTCGGTTCGCCGCAAGGGCCTTAGCGACTTCACGCTCCCTTACGAATCTCCCGTCCGATTTCGCGAAGGAATACAGGCCGCCGTCGGCGACGCTGCGTGACTTTCTCCCCTCTCCTTCCGGGAGAGGGGCTGGGGGTGAGGGTAGTTTCGGAGTCGTAAGACGACATGAAGACGATTCCTTTCCGCGATATCGAGCCCGCCGCCTGGGATGAAGCCGCCTCGCATTCCAGCGAGGCGTGGCTCTTTCATCGCCATGCTTGGATCGGTCTGGAAAGCACTTATGCGGCGAAAGCGAACCTCTCCTTCGCCGTGGCCGACGACAAGGGCCGCATCGTTGCGATTCAGCCTCTTTTTCGCCGCGATTTCGACCGCGGATGGACCGAACGCGTCCTCGATTGCGGCTACCATCGCCACGCGGGCTTCGCCGTCCGCGACGATGCCGGCGACGATCTTCGGCATTCGGCCACACGACAGGCGATGAAGCAAATCCTCGCCTGCGCCGACGACTGGGACGTCGATCGCATCGTGCTCAATGTGCAGAATCTCGCGCCCATTGCGCGCGGACGCATCCAAGTCCCTTCATGGATTCTGGAGGACGGCTTCGAAGCCGGCCTGCATATGACGCCCTTCGGCGATCTGGCCGTGCCGGGCATGTCGAACACGTTCGCCGAGCAAATCGTGTCGCTGGAAGGAGCTGAGGAGATTCTCTTCAAGCGTCTCGACTCGGCCTGCCAACGTGCCGTTCGCAAGGCGGAGAAGGCCGGCCTCGTTCTCGATGTCGCGGCAGGCGATCCGATCGACGAGTACTACGAACTGGCCCAAGTCTCGGCGACGCGGACCAAGGAAAAGCTGCTGCCCAAGGAATACTACCGAACGATCTGGAACGCATTCGCAGGCGATCGTCGGGCCGCCGTTCTCTTCGTTCGATCGGAAGGCAAGCTGTCCGCGGCGCTCTTCCTGCTGATCGACAAGCAGGGCGCCAGCTTCCTCGCGGGCGTCTCGCATCACGACTTCTTGGTCCTCCGCGTCAACGATTTCGTGCACTGGCAAGGCATGCGCTGGCTCAAGAGCATCGGCGTAACTCGATATCGCCTGGGCCCGATTTTTCCTGAATTGCCCACCGATTGGCCCGTGGCCGAAGTGTCTCGGTTCAAGAGCAAGTTCGGCGGCGAATCGTACCCAGTCGTGCAGGGATGCTATTTCCGCAAGCCAAATCGCTACGCCGAAGATGCGCTGCGTCGATCTCGCGAGGCAACGGAGATGCGCGTCAAGGAAACGACTCGGCGTGCGCGCGAAGCGTGCGACGAATCCTCGGATGCGGTTCGCGACGTCATTTCCGTCCTTCGCCGCTACGGCTTCCTCGGCATCCCTGCGAATGCGCGCGAATCGGATCTGCACAATCGCTTCGGCATCCATGCCGCCGGTTTCAAAATGCCGGCAACCGACGCGATCGATGGCGTTCGCGTGATGATTGCGAGCAATCTCGAAAGCTGCACGAAGCTCGGCCTTGATGCTAAGGCTGAGCAGGCCCCCGCTCATTTGTACGGCCATCCGGTACGCCGCTGGTGGCCCGGCAACGCCTTTACCTACCGCGCCCTGCTCCCTCACGTCAGCTTTGCAGGGCCGAATGTCGAACCGCTTTGGCGTAACGCTCAGGGCCGGACCGTCATCGGCTGGTGGAATCGCAACGGCAAACGGATCCTGCTGTGCGGGCTCGATGTTGCCGGCGAGATCGTTCGCTGGAATCAGGGCGATCCGGAGCAGACCCGTCGAGTCAGCATCCAGGAACGGGCACGCTACAACTACGCCTTCGAACGCCCCGTTTACCTGCATGAGCCGCACCTCGAAAAGGGCCGCCGGGCTGAGCCGTGGGCAGATCGGCTTGGCTTCTTTATCGTCGAACAATTGAGCCGTATGACTGGTTGGCCCCTTACAGAGGTACTGCCCAGTGGAGCCAAGGGGATGATTCTGCTGACGGGGGACGACGATCAGGCGTCGCTCGACAATTACCGCAAGCAACTCGACACGATCGGTGATTTTCCGATCACGTATTACCTCTTACCGTTCACCAAGCATACGCCTGAAACGCTGAGCCGATTGCCGGAGACGGTCGAACTCGGCGTGCATGTGGATTCGCTGGAGAATCCGGATCGCTACGACGATGTTTGCATCGACCAGACGGCCGCGGTGCGGCAACTCACCGGCAAGCCGATCAAGTCGATCCGCAACCACGGCTTCCTGAGCCGCGGCTACCTTGGACAGCTCGGAGCCTGGGATCGATCCGCCCTCCCCTACGACGTGAATATCCCCGGTCTTGATGGCGCCTGCTTGACCGGGTCACTGCTGCCGTTCCGCGTTCGCCGATTCGATGGCTCTTGGTCGTCGCATACGAGCCTACTCACGTTATTCGGCGACGGCATGCGTTACGTCTTGAAAATGGACGAGACGCAAATGTGCCGACGCATTGATGAGATCGCCAAGGGCGTGGAGGACCGCTTCCCCGGCGTACTCGTCTTCAACATGCATCCTGACAATATCGGCGACTGCGTGAAGGTGCATCAGCGCATCGTCGAATGGGGCCGGCGCCGCGACTGGGGAGCGTGGGGAGCGGAATCGTTCTTCGAGTGGCATTCCGCTTGGCTCAATCTCACGATCGTTCAGGACGGCGATGGTTGGAAGCTGACCGGCAGCCGGCCCGTGCCTGGCGTGGTGTTGCGGATTCCCGAAGGAGAAGGTTGGCGCCGTCAGGCTGCGGAAGTTCAGATGCGCGGCGAAGGACGCCCCAAGGAAGTCGCCTCGTGAGCCGGCCGCTTCGCGTTCTGCATTGTCCCAGTCCCGTCGGCGGCTATGCGTCGAGCCTCGTTCGCTGGGAACGTGAACTAGGAGTCGAGAGTTGGTGCGCCGTCTTTCAGCCAGGTCCTTACCAATACCCAGCCGACGAAGTGTTGTGGTTGCCCGGACAGGGTCGTTGGCGGTGGGAACTGAAACGCTGGAGCCTGCTTTGGCGAGCCATGCGGCAATTCGATGTGGTTCACCTCAATTTCGGCCAAACGCTGATGCCGACGACTGTTGGAAGCCCAAAGCCGACCTCCTTGGGCGGCCGGCTCGCAGCCATGTATCGCCGCTGGACCGAGATGCTTGACCCGCCGCTGCTCAAGCGAGCGGGCGTGAAAATCGCGGTGTCGTTTCAGGGAGACGATGCTCGCCAAGGCGATGTTCTTCGCAGCATCTCCGAGTTCGACTTAACCGGCGATTTGGAACCCGACTATTACACGCCGGAATCGGATGACGCGAAGCGACGGCGCATTGCGCGGTTCGCGAAGCATGCGGATGTGATCTACGCACTCAATCCCGATCTGTTGCGAGTGCTCCCCGCGGGCGCCAAGTTCCTTGCTTATCCCACCGTCGATTTCGCGGAATGGACGCCGCTGCCGCGTGAGCCGCGCGATGTCCCCGTGGTGCTGCACGCTCCCACGCACCGCGGCATCAAGGGCACCCGCCATGTGCTCGCGGCCCTCGAACAGCTTCGCAACGAAGGCGTCCGTTTCGAACTTCGCCTGATCGAAGGAAAGACGCACGCGGAAGCGAAGGCGATGTACCGCGATGCGGACCTCGTGGTCGATCAGTTGATCCTGGGTTGGTACGGCGGACTGGCGTTGGAAACGATGGCACTCGCGAAACCAGTCGTGTGCCATTTGCGAGAGAGCGATTTGCAGTTTGTGCCGGAAGGCATGCGGGCGGAGTTGCCGTTGATTCAGGCGGATCCGCGCAGCATCGCGGATGTATTGCGCGAGTGGTTGGGGCCGCGGCGTCACGAGTTGGCGGAACGTGGGCGACAAAGTCGAGCGTTCGCGCAGCGCTGGCATGATCCGCGATGCATTGCAGCCGGGGTTATCGATGATTATCGACGAATCGTTTAGCGGGGAGCCGTAGGCGACCTATGTAGCCCTCTCGCTCCGCGAGAGGTAAGCGGCTGCTTGCCATGCGATCGTTTTGGATTCATCCGCTTACCTATTGCGGAGCGAGAGGCTACATAGGTCGCCTAAGGCTCCCCGCTAAACGGGTCACTCGGGTTTACGCACCAGCGTTGAAATACCGTTCGGGTTCGCGGGATGGAATGCATATTCCTTCACGCCCAGATCCTTCAGCCAACCTTCCACTTCTTCCTCGCTGTGTTGCCAGGCGAGGTGCGGGTGATACCAGTCGAAGTTCACCATGTTGTTCGTTTCGTAGTCGAACGCGTCGTTCCAGAAGCACTTCACGAAGTAGTAGTAGATGAGCCGCTGCACATCATGGGTGCCGGCGGGGATGCCGAGGATGGGGATCGGCTTCTCCAGCGTGACCTGGGCCTTGAGTTTCGAGAGTTCGCGGCCCATTTCCGTGATGCCTTCGCATGCCTTGTAGCATGCTTCGGGATCCAGCTTGGAAAACGTCTCGCGAATGTGCTGATCGCAAAAGTAGCGAGCGGCGCCCATGCGGCGGTAGACATAGAAGAAGAATTGCCCGCCGGGCTTCACCTTTCGGTAAAGCGACTCGACCGCTTGTCGGGTGCTCGGCGTATGGTGCAACACGCCGTCGGCGATTACGAAATCGAAGGTGTTGTCCGGCAGCGGCAGTTCGTTCAAATCCGCCTGAATGACGTGGCAATTCGGCAGATGCTTCGTGTTGCCGAAGGTGGTGAACGCCGCCTCGGAAATGTCGACGGAGATGACTGTTCCGCCGCCGTTCTCCGCCATGAATCGCGTGTTGAACCCTGATCCAGGGCCGCATTCGAGGATCAGTTTCTTGCCGCGATAAAAATTCTTGAGCGCCTCGATGGACGGCAGCCCGAGCTTTTTGCAGTACCAATCGAAGAGAAATTCCTGATGGCCCGGCTCGAGCCCGTAGTTGCGGAATTTGCTCCATTTGTCGGAGAAGGTGACGTTCGTTTTCGCTTGCTGCTCGGATTCGGCCTTTATTGCCGCATCATCTTGCTTGGGGACGCCGAGGCCATGCTTGCGGAAGAACTCGCTGAAGTCAGGACGCAGCGCGATGGGCAGAAAGCATGGCACTCCGCGGATGATTGGGTTCCAACGGCCATCGGCGCTGAGCCAAAGGCCTTCGTCCACATGGTCGCCTTCGCGGTGGAAGGTCTGCAGATTGTCGGAGCCGAGGCCGAGCTTGGGATCGAGGAAACGGGCCAATTCGGGACGCATCGGTAAAAACCTCGCAGGAGAGTCATGCAGCCGCGGCAGCGGTCCAATCGTGGGCGCCTTGCTTGCTCGCGCCGAAAAAGCCGAACGCCTGCCGCCACATTTCCAGATTCAGGAACGACCAGAGGAAGTGGTAGTTGTCGCGGGCGCCCGAGAAATGCTCGTCGAGAATGCGGCGCACGAACTCGGGACGGAAGATGCCGGCTTCCGCGATCCGCTTGGGCGTGAGCCGTTCTTCGATCCAGGGGCGCAGCTTGCCGCGATACCAGGATGCGTCCGGCGGGCCGAACCCCATCTTCGGCTTGGTGTAGATTTCGGGCGGCACCCAGGAACGCACGGATTCGCGGAACAAGATTTTTCCCGTATCGCCCTGCCGCAACAAATCGAACGGCACATCGAGGACGAAATCGACCAACTCGTTGTCGAGCAGCGGCACTCGCGTTTCGATCGAGTGGGCCATGGAGACTTTGTCCTCGAACCACAGCAATCCAGCGAGATAGGTCTTCGCATCGACGTACAGCATGCGGTCGCGCCAATCGCGGCTCGGGCATCGGCTCGCAATGTCGGCATAAACCTGGTTCGGATCAAAGCCTCCGGACGATGCGAGAAACTCGGGCGTGAATGCGTCGCGCTGGTCCTTCGGCTTCACCAGCACGCACACCATGTTGCGAAAAACTTCATCAAACGACGGCTGCGGCTTCAGCAACCGCTTCGCGACCCGCTTGAGGCCGCGGAGGCTGAACTCGAAGCCAGGCCCTTCCAGCCCTGCGGCCATTGCGATTTGCTGATAACGGCCGACGTATCCCGCATGGAACTCGTCGCCGCCGGTGCCGGAGAGAACCACTTTCGCATCCTGAGCGACACGGCGGGCGATCCAGTAAACCGGATAGCCGATCCCCATGCGGAGGTCTTCCATCGACCACACGTAGTCGTGCAGCGATTGCGGCAACGAATCTTGCGGCAGCGTGAACTCGACGCGCTCAAGATCGTAAGCCTTCGCAACGAGCCGAGAATACTCACGTTCATCCACGCCGCGATCGGCGCCGACGCCGTCGAGATCGAAGATGCAGCTATACGCGGTGACGCTTTGATCGAGCTGATGCGAGCCCACGGTGATCGCGGTCGAATCGATGCCGCCGGAGAGATACGTCTTCACGGGGACATCCGCGGCGATTTGTCGCTGCAAGCTTCGCTTGAGAATGGCGCGATGCTCTTCGGCCAGCGACTCGAGCGAGCCCTTGCGGCTGCGAGGAAACGTCAGGTCCCAATATTTTCGCGTCGAGAATCGGCCATCGCGCCATGTCGTGATCGAGGCCGGGTCCGCCTGCTCGACGCCCGCGAACATCGTCTGATGCTGGACGAGATTTTGGAACGTCAGATATTCGAGCACGCCGGCGGCGTTCGGTTTCGCGGCCAACAATCCGCTGGCGAGGATCGGTTTGATTTCCGAGGCGAACGCCAGTCCGCCGCTGGGCAATTTCGCGAGATACAGCGGCTTGATGCCGTAACGGTCGCGTGCAAGGACGAGCGTTCGCTGCTTCTCGTTCCAGATGGCGACGGCGAACATGCCGTTGAGCTTGGGGAAGAGATCGTAGCCCCATTCCTCCCAGCCATGCACCAGCACTTCCGTATCGGAATGGTCGGTAACGAAGCGATGGCCCTTGTCCTCGAGCTGGCGGCGCAGCAGGTGGTGGTCGTAGATTTCGCCGTTGAAGACGAGATGGATGGCGCCGTCTTCATTCTCCATCGGCTGCCTGCCGCCCGCGAGATCGACGATGGCGAGTCGGCGGAAGGCGAGCCCGATTTGGGGACCGCAGTAAAAACCCTGATCGTCCGGCCCGCGCCGAAACATGGCGGCGGCCATCGCGGCGAGTTGCTCCTGGCGGACATCGACTCCGACGAGCCCGGCTATGCCGCACATGAGGCTGCCTCCGGTTCGACGTCCAGCACGAAGCGCGATTCGGGATCGCGATACGCCGCGGCGAGGGCTTTCGCCAATCGCAGGGGATGGTGCCAGCGAAGCACATATTCGCGCGAGCGCCGGCCCCATTCGGGCCATTGCTTCCGCTGCCGCAATGCCGACTCCAGTTGCTCCTCGATGCGGCCTGGTTCAAGCTGCACCAGCGGCAATTCCGCACGCATCCTCGGCGGCAGCACGTCGAGATCCTCTTCGCGGATGTAGCAACCCACGGGCTTCCCCATCGCCATCGCTTCGACTGCGAAACCGCCGTACCAGCCGATCAGCACCTGATCGATGATGAGATCGGCCCGGCGATACTGCTTTAGCGCTTCCTCATACGGCATGCCTTGCACGAGGACGTACTCGATATCCCACCGCTGCTTGAGCCGATCAATCGCTTCCTGAATGTATGCGGAGCCCTTGATGCTCGAATCGGACGGAGCATGCAGGATGACGGCGGGGCCCGTCGTCTTGGGCCACGTCGGCTGAAACGATTCCACATCCACGCTTGAGTACGGCATGAACTGCGATCCCGGCACGTAGTGCGCGAGTTCGGGATTCAGCACCAGCACACGGTCCGCAAGCGGGACGATGTTGTTGATGAAATTGCGGCGCCGTGCATCGAGCGTCGCCCGACATTCCGGCGCCGCCCCGCAGCGGCCGATTTGACACGGCGTCATCCGATTGCGTTCGGTCGAGGCGTCGCTCAGGCGGACGTCGCATCCTTGCATCGTGAGAAACACCTTGCGGCCCAGGCGTTTCGCGAGCTTCAGGTCCGCATGCCAAAACCACTTCGGCCCGCTCAGGTCGTCCCACGTCATGAACGATCGGCCGAAATAGTAATGCAGCACGTCGTACTTGAAGGGTGAAGTCATCGCGAACCAGGCCCGGCGAAGCATGCCGAGCGGGCTGCGTTGGTTCGCCTGGCTCAGGCATTTATCGTTCGGGTAGCCGAACCAAGTCGAATAATTGACGACGAGGTCGCTGCGCAGACCGAGCTTCCGTTCATGGCGCGAAAGCACCCACGGCTGGTTGCCGACATTCACCGGCCCATGGAGCACGCGCATCAGTCGGCCCCCAGGTTGCGGTAGAGATCGACCAGCTTCTGCCATTCGGTCGTCGAGTTGTACGCCTGCGCGGCACCCACCATGTTCGCCCGGCATTCGGCGGCGAAGACGGGATCCAGCGTCTTGCGGATCGCATCGGCGATCGACTTCGGATCGTCCGGATCGAAGCACGCGCCGATGCGGTGCTCATCGACAATACGGCGAACCTCCGGCAAATCCGCCGCGAGCAGCGGGATGCCGGCGGCCATGTATTCGAAAACCTTGTTCGGCAGCGAATATTTGAAATTCAGGCCGACATTCGCGAGCAGCGTCCACAGGCCCGCATCCGCGGTCTTCGCCTCGGGTACCACTTCGGTCGAGGGAACTGGCGGCAGGCAGAACAAGCGATCGGACACGCCGAGCTGGTTAGCGAGTTGCTCGTATACCTTGCCGTAGCGATCCGTCCCGGGCCCGCGGATGGCGAACACGACCTCGGGGATATGCGGCAAACTACGGATCACCGGCTCAAGGTTCCGCGAAGGGCCGACTCCGCCCTGGTAGAGCACGACTTTCATCTGCGACGGCAGCTTCAATTCCTGCCGCAGATCCCGCACATGGTCGGCCTTTTGAATCTCGGGAATGTTGCGGATGATGCGAAGCGGCTTGGGCCCGTCGTACCGCTGCCGCATCTCGATGCCGATGCTGTCGCAGACGGTGATGTTCTCGTTGGCGATCTTCAGCGCGAGCCGTTCGGCCTTTTCGTAAAGCTTGCGTTTGTAGCCCGAATGCGGCTGGAACTTCCTCTTCCACGAGTTCCAGGTGATGTTTTCGGAATACCATTCGTGATGATCGACGACGCAGCCGGCGCCGACGTCGAACGCGGCCGCCATCGCGACCACGGCAACATCAAGATCATGCGCGTGGTAGGCCCAGGCCCGTTCCTTGACCGCGGCTCGATAAAGCTGCTTGCCGAAAAGATATGGATACGCATGAGCAAATCGGCCCGCGCTGACTGGCAGCACTCGGAAGTCGATGCCAGCGCCGAAATCGACGACAAGGTCCTTCGCTTCACGCGACCATGCGGGGCAGATGATGGTGATCTTGTAGCCCGCGGCCGCGAGTGCTTTCGCCTCGCGCTGCACGCGGGGATCGCGCCGCAGGTCGTTGATCACCATCATCACGATTCGCCGCTGCTCGATCGGCACGCTCGAATCCGGCTTGATCCGTTCGTGGCCGTGAGCATCCAACTGGACTAGCAGCCGATGCACGGAGGCGACGCGCAGCGGCAAGCCGACCGTTTCGACGACGCTGCGGACGGCGCGGAAGCACATCTTCGCCCCATTCCAGCCCGCCCAAAGAATCGGGCGAACCGGCTGGAGGCGAGGATCCGTCTTCGCCCATTCCTTCAAACTTGCCATGCGCAATGCCTAAAGAACATTACCGAAGTACAGCTTGAGCCGTTGAAACAATGCGTTTCCTGCCGCAAGCGTGCCCATCGCGAGAATCGAGGAGACCACCCACGCGATCGGATGGACGAAGGCGCCATGGTAGAACACGTCTTGCCAGCACCATACGACGTAGGTGAACGGGTTCGCGTAGAGGATCACCTTGAGAATCGCAGGAACCGACGGCGACTCGATCGAATAGACGACCGGAATCAGATACAGCCCAACAATCGAAAAGAGTTGCATGACCTCGCGCAGGTCGCGGACGAACGTGCCGACTGCCGAAAACGCCAGGCCGATGCCTGTCAAGAAAATGACCTGGATCAGCAGAAGCAGGGGAATGGCGACGAACGTCACCGGAATGCCGCCATGTGCGATGGCCGCGAAAATCATGAGGCCGGCGAGGAAGAACATCTGCGTGAACAAGGAACCGAGCAGCGCCTTGATGGGCAGCGTTTCGAGCGGAAAGACGACCTGCTTCACGAGGCTCGCATTGCCGCGGACCACCATCACCGATTTGGTGAGATAGTCGTTAATCGTCAGCCATGGCACGAGGCCGGACAGGAAGAAGAGGGCGTAGTTTTCACCGGTCCCGCCGCCGATGCGGCCGCCGAGCACGTAGCCGAAGGTGACCAGATAAACGGCCATTTGAATCAGCGGTTGGCCGACCAGCCAAAACATGCCGAAGAGTTGGCCGACATAGCGGTCGGAGATTTCTCGGCGCGCGAGTTCCCACGTCAGCAGACGATGGCGGATCAGGGTCCGCATCAAGTGAAGAATCGAAGTTCCTTCGGAAGCGGCCATGGTCTTGCACCTATGCTCGAGCGGTAGCGATGCGAGAACCAAGCCAACGACGCAGACCCGCTTCCAACCCCGTGGGGGGCGTCCAGCCCAGCGTCCGCTTCAAGGCGTTGACGTCGCCGACCAGATAGGCCGGCTCCCCTTCTTGCGAAGCAAACTCGACCGGTTGGCCCAACACTTCCGCCAGCGTCTGGCCGATCGACCGGAGCGATGTCGGTTCCGGCCCTGCAACATTCAGGGTCGCCGATTCGTTCAAAGCCATCGTGCGGCGAATCGTCTCGGCCACGTCTTCGGCATACACGGGATTGGCCCAAAGGCCGTCGCTGCCGCTCAGAAAGATCGGCTGCCCCGCTTGCACCTTGGCCGCCAGTTGGGGCATCAGCATGTCGGCGGGTTGGCCGGGGCCGTACGGCACGAACAATCGCAGCGTAATGATCGGAAGCAATCGGCGGTAGGGTTGCAGCAGGATCTCGCCCGCTAGCTTGGTGGCGGGATAGAAGCTGCGGTTCGCCGATGCGACGTCGATCGGGTCCGTTTCCGCCAAGGGCCGCGTGCTGGGCCCGTAGATGCTCCCCGTTGAGACGTAGATGAATCGCTTGACGCCCACGCGGCGAGCGTATGCGACCGAGCGAAAAATGCCTTCGACGTTCACGCCGAAGACTTCACTTGCCCCTTCGGGGAACTGCCGATGCTTTCTGCCCTGGGCGAGGAAAACGACCGTTTCGCATTCGCCCGGCCAATGGTCGGTCGCGGTGGGGGATGCGAGGTCGCAGTGGATCCAGCGGATTCGGTCGTTGTGTGGAGTCTCGCGCGTGGCATGGCGGGTGGCGTAGACGAGCCGATCCCCTTCGCTGAGAAGGCGAACGACATGTTGGCCGAGAAACCCCGAGCCGCCGATAACGAGAACCGGACCGTGCATGTTCACCTAAAGCGGGGCGAACGGAAGGTGGAAGGCCGCAGACTCCGCCGCGTTGACCCATCCTTCCGATTTTCCGAATTTTGACGCCCTTTTCCAGCCAGACTGATACTGGAGGGCCGCTTCTCATGTCAATGCCAGCCCGCGCCGCTTGTGTGGCCCCCCTCTTCCCCTTGGAGACATTGGAGACAGGGGGTAATGACCGTGCCGAGATATGTTGTCGCCGCCAAGCTCCAGGGTAAGCGCAGCGCACCCTGGGGATCAGTCGGCGGGCGCGTTCCCCAGGGTGCGCTGCGCTTACCCTGGGGCTTGGGAAGTGAAACCTAGCCCTTCTTTATTGCTTTGTCCCCGATGTCTTTGCGCCAGAAGGCCCCCTGGAAGCCGATTTTGCCCACGGCTTCGTAGGCGTTTTTTTTCGCCTCTTCGAGGGTATCGCCCATCGCCGTGACGCCGAGCACTCGGCCGCCGTCGGTGAAGGGCATGGAATCGGAAAGCTTGGTGCCGGCGTGGAACACTTTCACGTTCGGCAGCTTGGCGGCTTCTTCGAGGCCGAGGATCAGCTTTCCCTTCACGAAGTTGCCGGGATAGCCGCCGCTGGCCATGACGACGGAAATGCTGGGACGGGGATCCCATTCGATGCCCTTATCGGCGAACTCTTCGAGACGCTCTTCGACGACGGCGAGCAGCAGTTCGAAAAGGTCGGTCTTGAGCCGCATCAGGATCGGCTGAGTCTCCGGGTCGCCGAATCGGCAGTTGTATTCGAGGATGCGCGGCCCCTGGTTCGTCTGCATGACGCCTGCATAGAGCACGCCGCGGAAGGGGGAGCGACGGCGTTTCATCGCGTGGACCGTGGGCACCAAGGCATGTGATTCGACTTCGGCCATCAATTCGTCCGTGGCCAGCGGAGCGGGGCAATAAGCTCCCATGCCGCCGGTGTTTGGGCCCTTGTCGCCGTCGAAGGCCCGCTTGTGATCCTGAGCGGGCATGAGCGGAATGATCGTGCGGCCCGAGACGAGAGCCATGACGCTCAGCTCTTCCCCTTCCATCCGCTTTTCGATTACGACCTGCCGACCGGCTGCTCGGCCGAACTCTTCGCGGACCATGATTTTTTCGACCGCCGCCAACGCTTCCATCGTGCTGTTGCAGACGATGACGCCCTTCCCCGCGGCCAGGCCATCCGCCTTTACGACAACCGGATACTCTCGCGTTTCCACATAGTTACGGGCCGGGTCGGGATGATCGAAGACGCGGAACTCCGCAGTCGGCACGTCGGCATAACGCATGAGCTTCTTGGAGAAAACCTTGCTCGCTTCGAGCTGGGCGGCTTCTTTGGAAGGGCCGAAAATCTTCAGCCCTTCCTTCTGAAACGCATCGACGATCCCCGCGGCAAGCGGATCTTCGGGGCCGACGACGGTGAGGCCGATCTTCTCTTTTTTGACGAAGCGAATGAGTCCGTCGAAGTCGTTCTGCTCGATGTTGACGTTGGCTCCATCGAGCGCGGTGCCGGCATTGCCGGGGGCGCAGAAGACCTTCCGCACATGAGGCGACTGAGCCAGCTTCCATACCAGGGCGTGTTCGCGTCCGCCTTTGCCGATGACCAAAACTTTCATGGAGCCTGCCTGCGCGGGGGTTGCGGGTCGTTCTTCCAAATCAGCGTGCGCGATTTCGCCGCAGCACCTTTCGCACGAACCCGAAGCGTTAGCGAGGGATTCATGTCGCCCCTCGCTGACTGACGCTTCGGGCTAGTGCGGGCGGCTGGCATGTTTTGATCGGAAGCGCGACGCCCGCTCTTATTCGAAAGGCCGCTTACGCGCCGCCGATTTGCGCACGCTGATTTAGTTTAGGGGAGCGAAGGCGGAAAGGTCACCCGAAGGCCGCTTTAGCCTTGAGCGGCAGCGACAGCTCGCTCACCCGCTTCGCCGGCAACGAATTGACGCACCCGCGGATCGGCCGCCTCGGCCAGTTGAAGCGGCGTGCCATCGAACAGGATCTGATTCTCGCCGGGTTTCACTTGGGATAGCGGTTGCAGCATCACGACTCGGTCGGCCACTTTGTGCACGGTCCGCATCTCATGGGTGACGACAATGCTCGTCACGGGACGCCGTTGACGGGTTTGCAGGATCAATTCGTTGATCACGTCGGTCATGATCGGATCGAGTCCGGTGGTCGGCTCGTCGTAAAGCATGACCTCCGGATCGAGCGCCAAAGCGCGAGCCAAACCGACTCGCTTCTTCATTCCGCCTGAGATTTCGGAAGGCCGCTTCGCGACGGCATTTTCGGGGAGGCCGACTTCCCGCAGGCGGTCCCGGACGATGTCCGCGATTTCCCGTTCAGGCCGACGTTGCTCGCGCAAGCCGAAGGCGACGTTGTCGAAAACGTTCATGCTGTCGAAGAGCGCGGCGCCTTGAAACAGGAAGCCGAACCGCAGCCGCTGCCGGCTCAATTCGCGTTCCGGCAACGCATTCAGATTTCGGCCATCGAAGAAAATTTTGCCTTCGGACGGCGTGAGCAACGCGATGATTAGTTTCAGCAACACCGTTTTGCCGCACCCGCTTTCCCCTACGACCGCGACCGTCTGCCCACGGGAAACATCGAGCGAAACGTCAGTCAACACGCGATGGCCATCGAACTGGTGGCTGACGCGCTGAAGCGAAAGAAGGGGCTGCATAACGTGCGGGACTTTCGGTAGCGTGCTCGCGCGGACAGTTGTCTTCCGCTTGCGGCTTAGCGTTCGGAAAAAGCCCTGGTCTCGCTAAGCCGCAAGCGGGAAACATGCGCCCACGGATTCGAACCCATTTACACGATATGGCGCGGCGGTTCGTGGTGGCCTTCCCTCACCCAGGCCTGCGAACGCGGATCCCACACGAACGTGTCGTCCGCGTCGTCGCCCGGATCGTCGTCCGAAGGATGCGCGGGTTGTTGGAACATATTCTCGAACATCAATTGCCAGCTCGTCTGATGTTCGGCCTGGCGGCGCAGCCAATCGCGGTACTCGAGCATCGCGACTTCGCGTCGTCCCGCGAAGTAGAGGAACATGCCGATGATGCCCAGCCACAGCGATTGCGTGAAGAAGAAACTGAGGAACGCCAGCGAGAAGATCAGCACGGCGCCGATGCGAACCGCGATCCGAGTCGCGCGCAGCCGCTCGAATTTGAACGCGAGCAAGGCCCGCAACACGCGCCCGCCATCCAGAGGGAAAGCGGGGATCATGTTGAAGAGGACCATGCCGACATTGAGCCAGGCCAGCAGCGTGAGGAAGAGGTCGACCTGATCGAGGACCAGATGTCCTTCCGCGACGAACACCGGATCGAATCTCGTTTTGACGTACATGACGCCAATAAGCACGCCGACGATCGCGACGTTCACCAGCGGCCCAGCGATGGCGATCACGAGTTCCTCGCGCGGTCTCTCGCTAATGCGCTCGAGGTTGGCGACGCCGCCAATCGGATACAAAGTGACGTCACGAGTGCGAATGCCGTAGCGGCGAGCGGCGAGGGCATGGCCGTATTCATGCATCACGACGCAGGCGAACATGGCGAAAAGCAAACCCAAATGCATGCCGACGGAAATCGAGCCGGTGTTGCCCGAGAAAAGGATGAACAACGGCAGAAACCAGAAGGTCCAGTGGATCTTGACGTCGATCCCGAGCAGACGTCCGAGGTGCAGGTTCATGTCCCATCTCTATTTGGAGCGGGCTTGCTCTCGTCGCAAGGCGAATCCCGATTGGATGCGACGTGCGGCAAGTCCCAGCAGTGGTCAGAACGACATTCCGCGTCATCCTGATACTGCCATTATTAGCGAACCGCGTGCCCGCACATGTCTTATGAAACCTTTCGCAAACGCGGGAATTCCTCGGCCTTAGCGCAAGTTCAGGCATTCGCAGCGGTTTCATATTGGAGAGAAAAGATGACTGAGCGAATACTTTTTCGAAGAGAACGGCACCTAAAATGAATGCGGGTAGGGAGGCATCAAACTCTCCACGCCCCTTACCATCGAGGAGGAGGCACCATGAAACGCCGAGCCCGCAAGAAACGTAAGCTACGGGCCATTCGCCTGTGGAGTTTGCCCCAGGCGGATCACGCAGTCCCTTATCTTCGCAGCGTCGTCGCTTCGTTGCGAGATTCCTGGCTCGACGCGCAAAAAGAACGCCTCCGCAAGGATCGCCTCGCGAAGGAAAAACCGGATCGTTCGCATCTCATGGCAATGGAAGACGCGAAGAACGAATATTCCAAGGCCCGAGACAGCGTCCAAGATGCGGTTCGCGAACTTCGACGCATCGACGTCTTTCCGTTGGACCCGATCCACGGCACGGTCCTGATCCCCTTCCAGAAAGAGGACAACCTGGCGTGGTACGTCTTCGACCTGTTCGATGAAAAAGGTCTAGCCGGTTGGCGCTATCACCAGGATCCCATCGAGCAACGTCGCCCGATGGGCGAGATCGATAAGCTTTCCACCCAGACCAGCGGCCCCGTGGCGTAAGCCGTCGCCGTGAAGCCTGGCAAGATATGAGGCCGGCGAGATGCGAAAGCATCTCGCCGGTCTCTTTTTGCACACAGAGAATGCAGCGTTTCGCCGCACTGGACCGATGTTGCCGGTACTCCTGTCTCGCATTCCTACCTCTCCCTCCGGGAGAGGGGCCGGGGGTGAGGGCGGAGACGTGGCGGTACGCGAGAAATGGCGCCCTCACCCCAACCCTCTCCCGGAGGGAGCGGGAATGGAACCCGGCATGCACGCCCGCCGCCTTGATCTTCTAATCATCGCATGCGCGGCGATTGTCCCCTCTGGCCTGTGCGCCGATCCCATCTCGCTTGCCGTGGATCGCGGACAATGCACGTTCACCGTTGATGCGAAAGATCCCCAGTCGTCATGGTGGCTTGTGCTCGGCGCCGCCGCGCCCTCGGCGAAACCGTGTTCGATCAACGTCCGTTGCGAACCTGCTCGCGGCAACGAATCGTTGCCGCGTAGCGAAGAGGCTGGTCCCTCTTCCGCATGGCGTGCATTGAGGCGAGAACAACTGGCCCGCTGGGAACAAACAGTTCGCATCGAAGACGGACAAATGCATGCCCGCCGCGAGCCCGAGCGGACACGCGGTTTCTGGATGCTCCAGCGCGACCGCGACCTCGATGACCCCAACAGCTACGCACACCTAAAGGCGACATTGGTCGGGACGGGCGTTGACTGCGCAGTCTACCTGGACGAATCCGAAGCATGCGACGAACGATTGCAAACGCTCGCCGCCATGATCGTCCGAGTGTTCGATAGCGAAGTGCTTCCCTGGATGACGAAGCATCTGGGACGAGCGGACGATGTGGATCGCGACGGCCGCTTCTGCATCCTCCTCACGTCGCGCGTCGCCACGATGCAGGGGACCGCAGGTTCTCTGCAAGGCTTCGTCCGCGGCAGCGATTTCCATCGCGATCTCGAAGCCCCCTTCGGCAATCGCTGCGACATGATGTACGTGAGCAGCAAAGTCTCCGTGGGACCGACGCTGAAAGCGTTGCTCGCGCATGAATACAGCCACGCGGTCGTCTTCGCCGAGCGCGTGCTTCGGCCGAGGCTGCCGAACGCGGAACGCAAGGACGAAGAGAGTTGGCTGAGCGAGGGCCTGTCGCATCTGATCGAAAGGGCGATGGTTCCGGATTCGCCGCACCTGGATCATCGCCTCAGCGCGTACTTCAACGCCCCAGCACGCCATCGATTGGTCGTCGCCGACTATTTCGCCGACCGCGTGTGGCGCGATCCTGGCACGCGGGGCGCCGCTATTGCGTTTCTTGAGTGGTGTCAGGCCCGCGAGCCTGATCTCGTTCGCCGCCTAGGCCGCACATCGCATCGCGGCGTCGCCAATCTCGAGATCGCGATGCAAACGCCGTTCGAGAATCTGTTCCGCGCGTGGGCGGTTTCGCAGGTCGAATGGCTGCAGGGCGAATCATCCATGTATCAGCCTGCGAAAACCGACAGCACGAGTCTCATCGCGCCGTGGACGAAGTCGCTCTTTGCGGCCGGGCGCGCGAGGCCGACATCCGTGTCCAAAGACGAAACTCCCTCGCGCTTTCTGCTTGCCGGCCCGCGATTCAGCGACGTGAAGCTTGGCTCCGCTGAACTGCGGCTGGAACTCGCGGGAGCCGCCGTTTCCTACATCCGGCTCCACGCGGCTCAGCCCGGCAAATATCGAGTCGCAATCGACAGCTTGCCTTCTGCGGAGTTGCAGGCGACACTCGTTCCGATCGCCGCGGAAATTCCTTCGCTATCAATGCGCGTGCAACGCGAAGGCGACCGCTTGATGATTTCGACCTCCTCCAACGCCGACCTGAAACTGTTCGATGGTGCGATCGAGTTCGCTCGCCCCGGCCCTCGCCTGTTTGCCGAAACTCCGGTCCGCCGTTTCATGCCGCGCGACCTGAACGCCTCTACCCTGCGTCTTGAGCTTGACAGCACGTGGCAAACCGAGGATCTCGTGGTCAAGGTGATGGGATTGGATCGACAGCAACGCCGGGCCGTCGGCTGGGCCTTGGTTCCGGCCGCGAAATAACTTGACAGGCCCCTTCGAAAACTTAACATCAGAGTGTCTGTCCCAGCCTCTCTGCTTGCGTCCCTGTCGGGAGCTTTTCGATGTCCGCCGCACCACGTCGTCGCCGCCTGGAAGTCGAAGAAATCGGCGACGTCACCGTCGTGAACTTCGTCGATAAGAAAATCTTGGACGAACAAAACATCCAAACCATCGGGGAGCAGCTGTTCAGTTTGGTCGACGAGCAGGGCCGAAAGAAACTCCTCTTGAACTTCAGCAACGTCGAGTATCTCTCGAGCGCCGCCCTGGGAAAATTCATCACGCTCAACAAAAAAGTCAACGCCGCGGCCGGCAAACTCATCCTTTGCAACATCGACGCGCAAATCTACGAAGTCTTCGAGATCACCAAGCTGAACAAGCTGTTCAACATTCTGAAGGACGAACAGACCGCGTTGCAGGCGTTCTAAAGCAGGACCCGGGGGGGGCTTGCTGCAGCCTGCATCCGATCATCGGCATCAGGGCAACGTCATGGCGAAATCCAGCCCGAACGGCTGGCGGTCGGTCGTGCTCCCCAGCGACCCCGCCGCAATTCCCCCTTTGCAGCAGTCGATTGAGGCGGAACTATCCTCCCTCAAAGTTTCCAAGCATGACCGGTTCGCGATCTACCTCGCCCTCGAAGAGGCTTTGGTGAACGCCGTCAAGCATGGCAACCGCTGCGATCCCAGCAAGAAAGTCCACATCCGCTACGCGATCCGCCCGGATCGATTCGAGGTCGAAATCCGCGACGAAGGCCCCGGCTATCGCCCCGACGCGGTCCCCGATCCCCTCGCCGCCGAAAACATGGAACGCCCCGGCGGCCGAGGCCTGCTCCTCATGAAGCACTACATGACCGAAGTCGCGATCGTCCCCCCCGGCAATACCCTGTCGATGAAACGCAACTACGAAGAGGTGGGCTGAGAACCGGTTCCGAAGCGCCGCTTTCCGCTTGCGGCTTAGTAGCGAGATCAAAGCCTGTTCCGAACGCCTAGCCGCAAGCGGACAACCTGCACAGACGATTCCGAATCGAGTTCTAGAGCGGTTTGCAAATGGATGTGACAACGAACGTCGCGTTCTGTAGGGAACGCC
>JAIEPT010000024.1 GCA_019748295.1 Gemmataceae bacterium
GAAACCGCCGGATACGATGAGTACGTCCGGTGGTGTGGGAGGACGGGGGAAGTAATTCCCCCTCCTACCCGATTCCAGCACGATGATGGCCTCGACGGAGAACGCGTCCCTTCGAGGCAGAACGGCACTCGTCGCCCGGAAACTCCCGGCTCGCCCGAACATCGCCTTAGGCGAACGGCAGGAGATAGTCTCCCTCTCCCACCGGGAGAGGGCTGGGGTGAGGGCGCCCTTTTCTCCCGCAGCACCACGTCGCACGCCCTTACCACCGGCCCCTTTCCCGAAGAGAGGGGAGACTTGCAGTTGCCGCTCGCCTCAATACGACAGGGCGAAGACGACCCGTTGCTTCGACGGTTGGCCCGTCACCATGCATTTGCCCGGCTCAGCGGGAAGGTGCGATGGGATGCAGCGGATGGTGGCTGCGGTTTCGTTTTTGATGCGGTCTTCGGTTTCGCGCGTGCCGTCCCAGTGAGCGAGGAAGAATCCGCCGGGGGAATCGATCTGGGCTTTGAAGTCGTCGTAGCTGTCCACCGTCTTCAGGTTCGCATCGCGGAACGACCGGGCCTTTTCCATAAGGCCGGTCTGCATCTCCTTGAGGATCGCCGCGATTCGCTCCGGGGCGCTGGCGAGCGGCACGCCCATGATCTTTCCTTCCTTGCCGGGGACATCGCGGCGAGCAAGCACGCAGGCGTTTTGAGCCAAATCCTTGGGGCCCAATTCGACGCGAATGGGAACGCCCTTCACTTCCCATTCGTTGAACTTGTAGCCCGGTTGGTACTGCTCGCGATCGTCCACCTTCACGCTGATCGGCTCATAGTGCAGCCAAGGATCGGGGGCGATGCCGCGAATGCCGGCGGCGAGCTTGTGGCACGCTTCAATGACGGCGGTCTTTTCTTCTTCCTTGCGATAGATCGGGACGATCGCGACATGGATCGGCGCGAGACGCGGCGGCAGCACAAGCCCCTGATCGTCGCTGTGCGTCATGATCAGGCCGCCGATGAGACGCGTGGAAACGCCCCAACTCGTGGCCCATGCATGTTCGAGCTTCCCCTCGCGGCTCTGGAAGGTGACGTCGAACGCTTTCGCGAAGTTTTGACCCAGGAAATGGCTCGTCCCTGCCTGCAGCGCCTTCTTGTCCTGCATCATCGCTTCGATGCAGAGCGTGTAGATGGCTCCCGGAAACTTCTGGCCATCGCTCTTGGGGCCAGTCAGCACCGGCATCGCCATCCAATCCTCGGCGAAGGTGCGGTAGACCTCGAGAATCTTCTTCGCTTCTTCCTCCGCTTCCGCCTGGTTCGCGTGGGCCGTGTGGCCTTCTTGCCACAGAAACTCGGCCGTGCGGAGGAACAACCGCGTGCGCATTTCCCAGCGGACGACATTGGCCCACTGATTGATGAGGATCGGCAGATCGCGCCAGCTTTGGATCCAGTTGCGGTAGGTGTTCCAGATGATCGTTTCGGACGTGGGCCGAATGATCAGCTCTTCGCCCAGCTTGGCCGCGGGATCGGGGATCAGCCCTTTGCCGTCGGGGCCCGCGATGAGTCGGCTGTGGGTGACGACCGCACATTCCTTGGCGAAGCCTTCGACATGCTCCGCTTCCTTCTCCAGGAATCGCTTCGGGATGAACAAGGGAAAGTACGCATTCACATGCCCCGTCGCCTTGAACATGCGATCGAGAGCCTGCTGCATCTTTTCCCAGATCGCGTAGCCATGCGGCTTGATGACCATGCAGCCGTGGACGTCGGAATTCTCGGCCAAGCCGGCGTTCTTGACGACATCCTGATACCACTTCGAGTAATCCGTCCCGCGAGGCGTGATCTTTTCGGCCATGGCCGGTGCTTCCTTGGGTGGTGAAACCAATGCGGCTTTTCTACGGGGTTGCCGCGTCTTTTCGAACTACAGAGAGCACAGGAGATGCAGTTCAAAGCCCAGGGGCGAGCGCAGCGAACTCCTGGGTTCCAGACGGAAATCGTTTCGCGCAACCGGCGCTCTGAACCCAGGAGTTCGCTGCGCTCGCCCCTGGGCTTTGAGTCTGACGTTCACATGTTTCCATCCGTTAGCGCCTCGCCTCTCCCGCACCACCCGTTCTCGTGCATGAACGTGTTCTTCGGGAAAAACTCAAGCAAAGAGCCGGTTTTGCCGACCATGCCGATTTTTCGTGCTAAGGTTTTGTCGTTGACGGCCAACGCTCCCGTCCGGAGCGGCAGCCGGCGACATTTACGGAACGGTATCCGCGATACGGCAAACCCGTCGTGAGGCGGGGACGCAAAGCCATGGGCCTCGATCGGTGGATCGAGGTTGCCAGGTTGCCTATGGCCTTCCCTAAGGCCGAAAGGATCGAACGATGAAGCTCCTCCCGTCCCGGGGCGGCGTCGCCCTGCTCGTCTGCACATGGTTTGTCGCTGCCGCCCAGGCCCAGACCGAAACCAAGGCCTACGCCCGCCGCAGCCCCGTCGTCGAAGCCGTCCAAAAAGTCAAAGCAAGCATCGTCTGCATCAAGGTGACCCGCTCCTCCGGAGCCAAGGAAACCGCCGGCACCGGCGTCATCGTCGATGAACGCGGCATCCTGATCACCAATCGCCACGTCGTCGGCAACAACCGCAACGTCGTCGTCCGCCTGCATGACGGCGCCGAACTCAACGGCGAAGTGACGGTCGCCGAGACTCGCTTCGACCTGGCCATTGTGCGAATCGTCACGGAAAAGAAACTCCAAGCCCTCGAACTCGCTCCGGTCGCGGACCTCATGGTGGGCGAATCGGTCATCGCCGTCGGCCATCCTTACGGCTACGTCAACACGGTCTCGACCGGCATCGTCAGCGCCCTGGGTCGCGAAATCACGCTCCCCTCCGGCGACGTGCTCAACGGGCTGATCCAAACCGACGCCAGCATCAACCCGGGCAACTCGGGCGGCCCGCTGCTCAACATCAACGGCGAACTGATCGGCATTAATGTCGCCCTCCGCGAAGGCGCCCAGGGCATCGCGTTCGCCATCAACGCCGGCATGGTGAAGCATGTCCTCGGCAAGCACATGAGCGCGGTGAAGGTGGCCGGCGTGAGTCATGGCCTGAAAGTGTCCGAAAAGATCCTCGGCGAAACCGGCGACCGCCAGCGCGTCGTGGTAGCCGAGACGCAAGGCGCCGACCTCAAGAGCGGTGACGAAATTCTGATGGTCGGCAGCCGGCAAGTGGGCAACTCGTTCGACATGGAACGGGCTTTGTGGGACAAGCGGGCTGGCGAAACGGTCGAATTGAAGGTGCTCCGCGCGGGCCAGATCATGACCGTCGGTCTGACTCTGGAGCGTGGTCAAGGAGGGGCCGGGACGTTCGCTGAAGCGGCTCCGCCGACCGGAAACGGCACGGCATCGCCGGCAGCGAGCTACGTGAGCGTGCCGAGCAGCCGCCGCTAAGGCGTTGCTCGACGCGACAAGGAAGAGGCAGAGCCCATGGGCCGGAACCCATGGGCTTTTTCCAATTTCCGGCTCCCGGTTAGCCGCGACGCGCAGCGGAGCGCGGACATGGAACTAGGCGACGGCATGGCGCGCTGTCCGCGTTCCGCTGCGCGTCGCGGGCTAACCACTAGCGTTAACTCGCGATTCTTTTGCGTACAGTGAAGGGAGCCAGAACCCGTTCCTATAATGACATCGTGAATCTTTTCCCAAAGTCCCCGCAAGGACCGGTTCCATGAAATTTCGCTTGATGACGCCCGGACCGACCCCCGTACCCGAGGAGACGCTGCTCGAACTCGCCAAGCCGATGGTCTACCACCGCACGGCTGAGTTCCGCGAACTGCTCGGCGAAGTGATTGCCGACATGCGGAAGGTGTACATGACGGAATCGAACGTCGTGTTGCCGCTTACTGCATCGGGGACCGGGGCGCTTGAAGCGTCGCTCGTGAACTCGGTTCCCGCCGGCAAGAAGGCGATTTGCTGCGTGGCCGGCAAGTTCGGCGAGCGCTGGACGAACATCGCCAAGGCATACGGCATCGAGCCGATCGTCATCAGCGTGCCGTGGGGTCAGGCGGTTCAGCCGGAACAGATCGAGAAGGCCCTGAAGGATCACCCCGATGCCGTCGCTGTCTGCACGACGCTGAGCGAAACCTCGACCGGCATTGGCCATGACATCCAGGCCTTCGGCAAGATCGTGGCGGCAACGCCGGCGATCCTGCTCGTCGATGCGGTCAGCGGACTGGGCGCCATGGAGTTCCGCCAGGACGCATGGCAGGTCGATATCTGCGCGACCGGTTCGCAGAAAGCGTTGATGATGCCGCCGGGCCTGGCGTTCGTGTCGGTGAGCCCGAAAGGGTGGAAGACGATCGAAGCGAACCCGAATCCGCGGACGTTCTACTTCGACCTCAAAAAAGCTCGCAAGAGCATCGAAGGAAACGACACGCCGTTCACGCCTGCCCACACGCTCATCAAGGCGATGCGGCTCAGCCTGAAGCGGATCGTCGGCGAGGGGATGGAGAACATCTTCACCCGCCAGGACAAATACGCTCGCGCCGCCCGCGCTGGCTTCCAGGCATTGGGCCTCGAGATTTTCCCGACCCAACCGAACACGGCCCTGACCGTCGTGAAGTCGCCGAACGGCGTGGACAGCACGCAGGTGTTGTCGAAACTGGAAAAGAAGTATGGCCTGAAGCTCGCGAACGGGCAGGACGCGCTGAAAGGCAAGATCCTTCGCATGACCCACATGGGCTACATCGATCAGTTCGACATCCTCGCCGGCATCGCGGGGACGGAACTGGTGTTGGCCGAGATGGGCGTGAAGGCGGAAGTCGGCGCCGGCGTCGCCGCGGCACAGCGAGTGTTCGCGGGGAAGTAGTTGAGATCCTAAAGGTCCGCATCATCGCGCGTCCAGGTCTCCTCCCCGGAGACATGGACGCTTTTGTTTTTTCCAAGGGCCGACTTTTTTCCGTGACCCCTTTTCCTTGCGGCTTTCGCGGGTTCAGCTGCTCGCACCACGAACTTTTCGCCAAGTAACGTCCCCTTCGGCTACGCCGCGGTTGGCCTCTCATGGCTTTCTCCTTCGGCGATGACGATAATCGAGCGAAACAATCCGCCTTGGCACGAAGGAAAGAACAATGACTTATTATCAGCTCGCCATGGCCGCCCTCAGCTTTTTGGCATGGTCCGCGGCCATCGCATCTGCACAGCCCGCAGCTGGTAAGGCGCTCGCCGAGCCGCCCAAGGGGTTCGACGTCGTCCGCGAAGGATCAGCTCGCGGCAAGATGGAAACGGTCGAATACGATTCGAAGACCGTCGAGATGCGACGCAAGGCGAAGGTGTACACGCCGCCGGGGTACGACAAGAACGCGAAGTATCCCGTCCTCTATCTGCTGCACGGCACGGCATCGGCGGCGACGACAACGAATGGGCTCGCGGCGGGGCGCCGAACGTCATCCTCGACAATCTCTACACCGACAAGAAGGCGACGCCGATGATCGTCGTGATGCCGAACGGCCGCGCGTCGAAGACGCTCACGGCCCGAGATCCGATCCCCAAACAATGGCCGGCGTTTGCGCTCTTCGAAAAGGACCTGCTCCACGATCTGATCCCGTTCATTGACAAAACGTACCCCGCCCAAACGGATCGCGAATCGCGTGCGATCGCGGGGCTTTCGATGGGAGGCGGGCAGTCGCTGAACTTCGGCCTGGGAAACCTCGATACCTTCGCCTGGGTCGGCGGGTTCTCATCCGCTCCCAACACGCGTTCGCCTGCGGCCCTGATCAAAGATCACGCGGAGGCCGCCAAAAAGCTACGACTGCTTTACGTTGCGTGTGGCGACAAAGACGGGCTGTTCAAGATCAGCCAGGGCGTGCATGCGATGCTCGATGAGAAGAAAATCCCGCACCTCTATCACGTGATTCCCGGCGGCGGCCATGACTTTCGTGTGTGGAGAAGCGACTTGTGGCGATTCGCCCAACTCGTCTTCCGCGATCGCGAGCCGGACGTTTCGTCCGAGAAGGGCGCGGGCACCCCATCTCCGTGACGCTCCCACGACTTGCCGTGTCGACGACCACAATGCGGCAAAGGGGAGCAGAACCTATTCTTCGCGTTTGGCGAGGTCGCTGTTGGCGGGGCCGATGACGACGCGGCCATGTTTGTCGAAGCGGGAACCGTGGCAGGGGCAGTCGAAGGTTTTCTCGGTCACGTTCCAGTGGACGATGCAGCCCATGTGCGGGCAGGTTGCGGTGCACTCGGTGAGGGATCCTTTTTCGTCGCGGTAGAGCGTCACTTTGCCCAGGCCGCGACGCATCACGGCGCCTTGGCCGGGCTTCAAATCGTCCGGCGAGGAGATGTCGCCGCTCGTGACCCAGTCCTTGTATTGCCAGGCGACATTGAGGTTTTCGTAAGCAAATTCACCGACCGCCTTCACTTTCTTGCGAGAGGGATCATAAAGGGCGGCCCACGGGCTTTCGCGTTTTGCGATCAGATCGCTGATCAGCATGCCGGCGATCGTGCCGTGGGTCATGCCCATGCCGCTGTCGCCGGTCGCGACGTACACGTTTTCGTCGTCGCCCGGATTACGGCCGATGAAGGCGAGCCCGTCGATCGATTCCATCACTTGGCCTGACCACTGGAAGCGGACGGCCCCTGCCATCGTGAAGCGTTTCTTGGTCCACTCGAGCAAACGCCCAAACCGCTCCTGGGTGTCGGTCGCCTGTCCTGTCTTGTGGTCTTCGCCGCCGACGACGAGCACCTCGGTGGCTGCATCAACGTCTGGGGCCACTCGGACATAGTGGTAGGCGTTGGCGTCTTCGCTGTAGCCGGTGTCCCAGTAGAGCGCGTGCGGGACGGAGCCTTTGGGAATCGCCACGCCGATCGCGTAAGTAGCGTAGGGCGCCTGCTTGGTGTGGATGGCGAGCATGTCGTTGATGGGCGTGTTCGTCGCCACGACGACGTGATCGCAAACAACGGAAAACCCACCTTTCACTTCGACCTTGGCCGGCGCGCCCCCCTTGATGCTTTGCGCGTGAGAGCCGCTGTAGATTCGGCATCCTTGGCCGAGCAGGGATCTTGCCAGGCCGGACAAATACTTGAGCGGGTGGAACTGGCCCTGTCGCGGGAAACGCAGGCAGGGGCCCGTGTCGAAGGAAGCGACCGGCGCTCGCCGAATCATCTCCACGTCCTTGAGGCCGGCGCGATGGGCGGCTTCCATTTCGCGTTGCAGCAGTTCTTGATTGTGCTTCTCGGACGGAAAGAGATAGCCGTCGAGCCGTTCGAAGTCGCAGTCGATTGCCTGGTCCCTGACGATCGACTCGATGCGGTCGATGGCGGCGCCATGGCTTTCGGCCGCCAGCTTCGAGCCTTCCTGTCCGTGCAGGCGTTCCATTTCGAAGAAGCGATCGTCGATGGCGTTCGACAGATGCGCGGTGGTTCGTTGCGTCTGCCCGCCGCCGATGGGGCCGTCATCGAGGACGATGACGGCGTATCCCAATTTCATGAGGTGGTAGGCGGTCGAGAGGCCCGCGATGCCGGCGCCGACGACGCAAACATCAGCCCGCTGATTCTCTTTCAGCGGGCCGTAGGTGGGGCGCTTTTCGGTCGCCATCCAGAGAGACGTAGTTTGCTCGGCAGGCGTTTTCATCGGAAGAACCTCACTCGGGCTTGATGGCGACGCCCCACACGGCGGAGGGGACGGCTCCGATCCATTTCCGCTTAGGGAGCAGCAAGGGCCGGCGAGCCGAATAGACCCATGGCCCGCGGGGCGTCCGATCGGCGGCATCGCGGCGCGTCTTGCGGAAGGTGTTGGTGACGATTTCCTTGGGAGCGATCATGCTTGGGCAGCCTCTAAAGAATTTCTGGCGTTCGCGCGTCCGAAGCCTTCCATCATGCCGGGAGTGCGGTAATCGCCTCGCATCGACTTGAGGGCGTTTCGCTCGTCGTCGATTTCGCGAGCCGTGCGAAAACCCAGATGGCGAAAGATCGGCAGCGGCGGACACCAACCCTGTACGGCATGCTGGAGCAAGAATCCTGCCACCAGACCAGGAAGCGCGAAGAATCGTCGATCAACCGTGAAGCCGAGGAGGGATCCGATCAGCGATACGCTTGCCGCATTGGCTTCCAGCGTGCGTTCGACGTCCACTCTTTTCTTCCAATTCCTTCAGACATGCAGCCAACGTGCCGATCGAAGGAGATTTGGAACGGCTATTGCGATTGTCGAAAACCGCCCCGCCTTGGTTTCCAAAGGTTTGGAGGTTTTGATGATCGAGCCCATTCACACTGCGCAACGCCGCGGCACGTTGCTTGAACGCCTTTCGCTCTTGGCGGCCCGTTGGTCCGGTAGTGCATGGGCGTTTGCCACGGCCGTCAGCATCGTCGTCGTGTGGGTCCTCACGGGTCCGATCTTCAAGTACTCCGATACTTGGCAGCTCGTCATCAATACCGGAACGACCATCGTCACGTTCCTGATGGTATTTCTCCTGCAGCGTTCGCAGAACAAGGATTCGCTCGCCATCCAACTTAAACTCAACGAGATTGTGGCCGCCATGCGTGGAGCGAGCAATCAGCTCATTAACGTCGAAGACATGTGCGAAGAGGACATCAATCGCCTTCGCGACCACTACGCGCAACTCGCCGACCGCATTCGGGAAGAGAAGAACCCGAGTCGAGCCCATTCCATCGAGGAAGCGCAGGCGGATTTGCTGACGGAGATGAAGACGGTCCAATCCGGTTAAGCGACCGGCGCCTGCATTTCCCCTCTCTCCCTCCGGGAGAGTCCGGGAGAGCGGGGCCGGGGAGGGGCCGGGGGTGAGGGCGTGCGGGTTGGCGTTACGTGAGAAAAGGCAACCCTCACCCCAACCCTCTCCCGGAGGGAGAGGGAGGTAGACTAGCTCCCGCCGCTCACCTAAGAGGCTGCGCGTGCCCATGCCGACGGTCACGCAACCTGTTGCGCGACAAGAGCCGCAAGCGTCATCAACGCTTGCGGCTCTCGCGGAAAAAGAGGCGGCTCCCTATTTTTTGGCCAGCCCCGAGACGGTTTCGAGAATCGCTTTTTCGTCGGGGAATCGGCCTGTGGCGAGTTTGGAGTAGACGAGTTCGCCGTTGATGGTCAGTTCGAAGCACCCGCCGCTTGCGGGAATGAGGGTGCAACCCTTGATCTTCTGCTTGAACGCGTTGAGCAATTTCGCCGTCAGACTGACGGCTTGCGGCTCGTAGTTTCACATGGAGCAGTATTTGAGTTCCAAATGCATGCCGATCTCCCCTTCGGTAGTCGCTGGACGCTGTCGGGTCCAGATTGCGACAATAAGTTGGTCCTTCACCCATTCTAGGCACGCGCATGGCCGGCTATCCTCCAACAATCGTGGTTCGCAGTCCGAAAGAGAATCCGAAGAAGTGTTCGATCCTTCCGCTCAAGGGCCGGGAGGACATGCTCTTCTTCAACTATCCGCTCACGCGGTCGTTCGATTGGACGAGATATGTTCGACTTGCGCCGGATGCCCCCGAACTTTCGGATGCAGATGCCGAGCGCGGATTGCTGCTGATCGACGGCAGTTGGCGTTGGGCGGCGACGATGAGCGATGATTTCTTAGTCGCCGAGCCGCGGTCTTTGCAAGCATTCGCAACGGCTTATCCGCGTGTCTCGAAGCTCGGAACTGATCCGCGGGAAGGACTTGCGACGATCGAGGCACTCTACTTGGCGTACCGAATCTTGGGCCGCTCCACGCTGGGTCTGCTCGAACACTATCGCTGGGCAGACGAGTTTCTCCGGAAAAACGGGCTTTCTTAACGCGCCCCTCTCCCGACGCCCCTACGATTGAAGCGAGGTAAGGTCGGCAGACTTTGACGGCGCCCGTTGCCGGTCGCGTAGTTCTCCGTACCTTATCTCTCCTGCCCGCCGGGAGCGTTCAACGCTCATCCGCCGCAAGGCTGCTTGGTTGCAATCCGATTGTCCTGCCGAGATGGTGATGAAGTTTTCGCTTTCTTCCCGGTTGTTCGTCAACGCGATCTGGTGCGGCGCCTTCGGTACGGCGCTGTTCGTCATGCTCGCCCATCGGCCCGAAGCACTCGCTCCGAAGATGTCGCTCGATACCGGCCCCAACGAATACCTCACCGAAACGTTGCCCCTGCGCGCGATGTTCGCTCATCTCGAGCACGATTTGACGGCTGGGACCGTCAGTCTCGAAGAAGGCATCACGACGGCCGAATCGTTTATGGAGAATTCGCTGCAGAAGGAAGGCTTACGCGACTTTCTAGGCGACACGGAGCGCGAACGCATCAGCCACATGCTCCTTCTGTGGGTGGAACGCAACATCGAGGGAGAAACTGATCCTGCCTTGAAGGAACGATTGAAGCACCTTGGCGAAGAGCATGAGCGGCTTTTCCCTGCATCCGCTGCCTTCCCCGCTTCCCGCCGTCATTAGTCGGACCTGCGCGATCGTCCATTCGCATGACGCGGCATCCGCGTTGATTTGCACTAAGACTTTTGTCTCACGCGTGCTTCCGGAATCGAATGGCCTAGATTGCGGCACGCGATCAACTCCGCAACGATGCTGACGCCGATCTCGGGCACCGTCTGCGAACCGATGGCGAAACCAAGCGGAGCATGAACCCGGTCGAGCTTTTCCGCCGAAATCCCGCGGGCTTTCAAATCGTCGAAGATCAGTTTGATCTTCCTTTTGCTGCCGATCATGCCGACATACCCAGCTTTCGAGGCGGCGAGGTGGAACAAGGCCTCCTCGTCATGAGCATGGCCGCGCGTGACGATCAACGCGTAGACGCTCGGATGAACTTCGCCCGCCAAGGCGTGCAGCGTTTGGCCGATATCTCCGGTCATTCGGCGAAGCGCCTTGGGAAACCGCTCGGCCGAGACGTAGTTCTCGCGATCGTCGAGCACCCAGACGTCGAAATCGACGTCGCCTGCCAGCTTGGCGACCGCTTGCCCTACATGGCCGCCGCCGACGATGAGCAGTGTGATGCGCGGCAACACCGGCAGATATGCGACGCCTTGCTTCGAGTAAGCCCTGGGGCGCGCCGACAGCGAAACCAAGTTGTCTCGTATCATCTGCGGAACGCTTGCTGGGCCGCTTGCTGGGCCGCTTGATGCGACCGCTTCCCCATCGCCGTCGAACAGCCAGCGCGAGCCGACGCCCGCATCGACCGCTTTCGGATCGACGACGACGGCTTCCGTGCAGCCGATTCCCTTTTCGACTCGATCGCGAAAAGCTTCGTAGTAGCCGCAGTCGCCATGCGACAAGGGAGTCGCCAGGATGTGCATGCGGCCGCCGCAGATGAGGCCGTCGTCCCAGCCGTAATTGTCGTCGAGGCAGAAGTCGAACAAGCGAGGGGATTCGCCTTCGGAGGAGGCGAGCGTTGTAAGGGCGGAGCGTTTCACTTCCGCTTCCACGCATCCGCCGCCAAGCGTGCCGGCTTGGCTGCCGTCGGGGAAAACGAGCATGGCGGCGCCTGCCTTTTGCGGGGTCGAACCACGCGTGTCCACGACGGAGCAATAGACGCAGGGTTGTCCCTGATCAAGAGCGAGGCAAAGGGCGTGCAGCAGGTCGCGCATAAGCAAAGTTAAAGAGAAAGATTGGCTTGCGGATTAGAACCTATTTCGAAACCCGGCGGAGATTGGGGAGGGCGAGGCCTCCGCTGTGCACAACTGCCGAAGAAGAGCTGCGACGGACGTCATCGGCTTCCCAGCCCCGTTCACGGGGCTTTCGCGAAGCGTCTAGGCCCGCCGTTGACGGCGGGCCTAAATCAGCGTGCGCGATTTCGCCGCAGCACCTTTCGCACGAACCCGAAGCGTTCGCGAGGGATTCACGTCGTCCCTCGCTGACTGACGCTTCGGGCTAGTGCGGGCGACTGGCATGTTTTGATCGGATGCGCGACGCCCGCTCTTATTTGCGCACGCTGATTTAGACGCTTCGCGAAAGCCCCGTGAACGGGGCTGGGAAGCCGATGACGTCACACGCAAGTTCCCTCCAACAGTTGTGCACAGCGGAGGCCTCGCCCGGCCAATCCGCCGGGTTCTGAAATAGCCTCTGAACTGAGCGATCGAGGGCCGGCAGCGTCCGCTCGTTAAGCCGCAAGCGGGGGGGGAACCCTGGGATATTGTATCGCTGCCAAAAAGAGAAACGCCATGCCCCAATTGAAGGCACGGCGTTTCGCATCTTTGGTGGTGCGGAGCGTTGCGAGCACTTAGTTGCAGCAGCCGCTGCTGCTGCCGCAGGACGAACCGCCGCGACGGCTGAAGAGGCCGCTGAACATGCCGCGACGACCGCTGCTGCCGCAACCGGTATCGCAGCAATCGCCGTGGGCGGAACCGTGGGCGGAACCGTGGGCGGAACCGTGGGGGGAGCCGCAGCAATCGCCGTGGGCGGAGCCGTGGCCATTCATGGAGCACGGGGAAGCGGCCGGCACCATCACCTTTTCGGTGTAGGGAACCATTTCGCAAACTTGGACCTTGCGGGCCACGTTCTCGGTGACGCACTTGTGGATCGTGCGAACGCCTTCGCGGGTCTCGGTCTTGCAGGTCGTCACGTTGACGACGACTTCCTGCGTGGTCGGAACCGTTTCGCAAACGGTGCGAGTGCCCTTACGGGTTTCGAGGTTGCACTTCACGACGTTGACGACCACTTCCTTCTGCTGCTGAACCATCTCGACGACGGTGCGGACGCCCTTGTGAGTCACCGGTTCGCAGATCGTGCGGTTCACGGTCACGTTGGTGGTGACCGGGATGCGCTTCGTCACGCAACGGGTGCGGGTTTCCATTTCCGTCACGCGCTGCAGGCACGTGCGGCAATGGCCGCATTCGTCGGTCACGGTCACGCAGCGGACGCGGCAGACCGGGACGCACTCAGTCACGTTTTCGGTGACGCAGGTGTAGGTAGTATGCGGAACGACGTGCTGGACGGTCTTGGCGACCATCGTGGTGTAGGTGTGTTCCACCTGCTTGGTCACGGGAACGCATTCGGTCACCATCCGCTTTTCCTGGACGGTTACCGGCACCTGGACCTGGAAGGTGTATTCGACCTGCTTGTTGACGGTCTGGTAGGTCGTCACTTGGCGCTTTTCAGCGGTGGTGACGGGAACCTGGACGGTGTAGGCGTACTTTTCCTGCACCGGAACCAGCTTGGTGACCGCTTCGGTGACGGTCCGTTCGGACATCACTTGCTTGTAGCGGGTGACGACTTGCTCGACCATGGCCGGGGCCGTAGCGGGGGCGCAGGCGCTGCCGGCGCAGGCGCCGTCCGCACAGCCTCCGCTCGCGTGGCTGGTCGAACCGCAGCAGTTGGCGTGCGAGGAGCCGTAGGTCGTCGCATACGAGGTCTGACACGCCGGGGCGCACTCGTTGCAGCTGCTGCGACGGCGGTGGCACGCTTCGGCATCGGCGGGGATCAGGCCGAACACCGCAACGGCGGCGACCAAGGTAGCCTTGAGGAAACACTTCATGGAACTCACACTCCGTGGAACAGGGAAACGGAAACGAAGCTTTTTGCCCTATTGGTCGCTGGGTCCCTTGGGGGACACTGGGATGTCTGGGCGACATAAGAACTTTGAGAAAAGAGTAACGGAGTCGCAGCCCCGTTACAACACCTTTTTTCGCTTTCATGCCAAAAAATTTACCGATAGCTCCAACTCTGCCGACACCGAACAAACGCCCCGATCTACCTAAGCCGCCAAGGAAGGTTTAGTCTACGATCTTTTTTGGCCTTTGTCCGATTTTTTCGAAAAACACATTCCCGGAGTGAGTATCACACAGCATTCGAAAGCGATCGAAGATCGCGATGTTGCTGGCATCCCGAGTAGGTTGGTGAAACTTTGACGGCGACCGGAAAGCAAAAACTGGACCGAAATCGTCCACTTCGCGGGATTGGCATGAACGACTCAAGTTCCCCGACCAACCCAAATCGTGCGAGTCATCGGCTCTCTCATTCATCGTGGGAAAGCCTCAGGTCGCATCGGACGCTACATCCGCGTACCACGGGGGGAGCGACCGCGTAGCATGGATCGAGTTTGCCGGAACCCTGCATGCCCTCGCGAAGCTGCTTCTGATCGCCGCTCTTGGTCAAGCAGACGCCCCACTACATCACTGGCATCTCGCGGGGGCGGAGGCTTCGCGGCGACGAATTCCTTCCCTTAGCTGGGCCGCACAGTGCAGCTGCGCTGGGGCCGGGGATCTTCGAGAAGGAGAAATCTCACGCTGCGCGTCACGGCCAGCCGCGTGCCCGGAAAATGCCGTTTGGTGACGGCGGTTAAAGATATTTTCCGAAATCCGACCGCAAACCACGAACCCGGTAAGCTTGCGTATCTTTGCACGTCCCGGGCGGCGAAAAACACCGTGGTATGTCGGCTGGTTCAGAGAAAAATCGTTTTCCGCTCTTGCGGTGAACGGAAAGCCAGTCCTACATCCTCCTTCGATGGTGTTGGAAGGAATTTCCTCCTTCTTGCTCGAAAGGCTTCGTTCCATGGCTCGTTCACGGTCCCGCTTCCAAGACGTTCCCAAGGCTCGCAAGGCGTTTCTCGTTCAGAAACCCTCCGGCCAACTCTCCGCTCGCGTTTGGTGACGGCGGTCGTTGCGCGAAAAGCCGTTTGGTGACGGCGATTTCAAGACCTTACGGTCTTGAAATCGCCGGGCTTCGTTTCGTGCCAACCTTCCATCATCTCATCCTGCAAACCATTTCGCCAACTCAGCACAACGCAAAACCATGGCGAAGTCTTATTTTGCAGAAGCATTCGAACGGCTCGTGCCCCAAGCGAATCCTCTTGATACAATCGGTGCGTCGCGTGGGCCCTGCCCGAAAAACCAACGAATGCATCTTCGGTGGAAACCATGCTCTCGCTTTCCTTGGCGGTGTCCGCGTTTCTCGTCGCCCAAGCCGGGCCGCTGGAAGTCGCCAATGTTCGCCCCACCGTTGGACCCCTGGGCCCCACGGTCAGCAAGGCGGATCGCGAGCACGGACGATTGCCGGGCGATCAGGCGTGGTTCGCCTTCGAGGTGAAGAACGCCAAGACGGACGCGCAGGGCAAAGCCAAGATCGGCCTTTCCTACGAAGTGACCGACAGCGACGGCTCGCCGATCTTCAAGGAAGGCCCCTCCGTCGGCGAACTTTTCGACTTCCTCGGCAGCGGCAGCTTTCCCGGCATGATGCACCTGGATGTGCCGATGGATGCCAAACCCGGCATTTACGACGTGAAGTTGACCATCACCGACATGGCGACCAAGAAGGATGCCGTGCATCAAGCAAAGGGCAAGGTTCGCGAACCGGAGTTCGGCATCGTCCGCGTGGCCGTGTTCGCCGATCCCCTGGGCCGCGTGCCGAGTCCGTCGGTCGGCGTCCTGGGCCAAAACCTTTTCATCCGCTTCGCCGCGATCCACTTCGGGAAAAAGGGAAAGGAATCGAACATCGAAGCCGCGCTCAAGGTGCTCGACAGCGACGGCAAGAACATCCTCGTACATGGCCAAACCAAGAAACTCGGCGGCGGGCTGGTTCCCGATTCCCCCTGGGCCCCCGGCGATTTCGGCCTGACGCTCAACCGCGTCGGCGAGTTCACGGTCGAAATCCATGCGGAAGACAAGGTCGCGAACAAGTCGGCCAAGATGTCGTTCCCGCTACGAGTGGTGACGCCGTAGACAGGCATCATGAGGAAGTCTGGCAGGAAAAGGGGGACATTCATCTTTTATACTTGCCGATTTTGCCGACATCGATCGCGCGCCGAGTCCGAAAGAGCTGACGGGACGATAAATAGCGGCATAGAAAAGATGAATGTCCCTTTTCCCCTTTCCCGGCATCCCCTTTCGCCGCAAAGACAACCTCGTTCTCGAAATCGCCCAGCCCGAGTTGGCGCAGTCGCTTTTGGAAGAGCAGACCCGCACCGACTGGGAAGCGGGGGCGCGTCCCACGCAGCTCCGACGCCGGCCACGAAGAAAGTCCAAGCGATCTGCGGCAAGATCAGCGTGGAGACTCGCCGACAAACGGCGTTTCGTACCGAGCGGGAGCAAGTGACCAAGCTGAACGGAACGCCGGTGTCCACCGGCAAACCGCGTCACCGCTCGACTCTACCCTTTTCGAACCGCTACTTTCGCTTGATGCCGCTCATCGATTCGAGGGCGAGGATCAAGGCCTGCGTCCCCTTGCGGCCATAGCCCTGGGCTTGCAGGGCCAGGTACAACTGGTGGGCCAAGGCGAGCCCCGGCAAGGCGAGGCCCATGCGTTTCGATTCGTCGAGCGCGATGCCCATGTCTTTGATGAAATGCTCGACGTAGAAGCCGGGCTCGAAATTGCCGGCGAGGATGCGCGGGCCAAGCACTTCGAGCGCCTTGCTTCCCGCGGCGCCGACGGTGACCGACTTGAACACCGTTTCGAGATCGAGCCCCGCTTTGTGGCCGTAGAGCAGGGCTTCGCAGACCGCGACCATGTTCGATGAAATCAGAATCTGGTTCACCATCTTGGTGTGCTGGCCGGCCCCGGCGCCCCCCTGATGCACGATGGTTTTCCCCATGCACTCGAAGATGGGTTGGGCGGCATCCACCACTTCCTTGTCGCCGCCGATCATGATCGAGAGCGCGGCATTCTTCGCGCCGACGTCGCCGCCGGAGACGGGGGCGTCGAGCGAATGCACGCCTTTCGCCTTCGCGGCTTCATGGATCTCGCGGGCCAGCGAGGGTTCGCTGGTCGTCATGTCCACGAGGATGTTCCCCGCCTTGCTGCCGGCGAGGGCTCCATCGTCGCCGAGAAAGACGGCGCGCACATCCTTCGGAAAGCCGACGATGGCGAAGACGACGTCCGCCTTCTGGGCCGCCTGCTTGGGGGTGTCGGCCCATTCGGCTCCCTGGTCGAGCAGTTCCTTCGCCTTTTCCTTCGTGCGGTTGTAGACGACGGCCTTGTAGCCCTTGGTCATGGCATGCTGGCACATCCAGCGTCCCATGACGCCGGTGCCGATCCATGCGATCGTCGTCTTCCCCGGTTCCGCTTTGGCGATGGCCATGACGCCCGTCCTCGGTGCAGGTTCATTCGGATGCGGCCTATCCTACCCGCCGACGAAAGATCAGGCAAACAGGGGGCTCGGAAAGGAGGACGTGGACAAAATAATGGGGAACAAAATGATGAAGGCAGGGGGAGGCAGAGAGGCAGGATAATGAAGAGAGCAGGATAATAGGAAAAAGCTGTTATGGCGAAGGGCAAGCCTACCGAAGGCGTGTTAGCCTCTACGTCTCTACTGTCTTTATTCTCCTGCTCTCTTCATTATCCTGCCTCTCTGCCTCCCCCCTGCCTTCATCATTTTGTTCCCCATCATTTTGTCTACGTCGCTTAACGATCGCCGCCGAGGCGTTTGATGAGCAGGGTGGCGTAGCTGCCGCGGTTGAGTTCGAAGGACAGGATCAGCTTCTTGCGGCCTGCATGGGCGTCGTCGTCGGCGAATTCCCACGTCAAATCGCGGGGCAGATTCAACACGGCGCGCTCCCCCTTCGAGAAGAACAGGTCGCGTAGGCCGCGTATCTTCAGTTGGTCCTGCGAGATGCCGTCTTCCTGAAGCGCTTGGTCGTAGACCTGGCGGCGCGGATCCAAATCGTTCCAGCGCTGACGTGCCGTGGGCAGCGGGAGTTGCGTGTCCCGAAGCATGTCGATCTGCTCGGCCGTCAGACCTCGATGCATGGGAAGGTCGCCGAGACGAAGGCCGACTTCAACGAGCCGATCCGCGGGGATCGTTTCGCGGAGCCAAAGGGCGAGCATGCGGTTCCACAGATGGCTCTGATAAGCGGAAAGATATAGCCCGCGCAACTCGGGGCGCATGCGGGCGATGGCGCCGCGGAAATCGGCGGGGTGGGAGACGAGGTAGTCGGTCAAACTTCGGGCATGCGACCTGGGAAGTTGCTCCTTGCAACGAGGCCAATCACCCCAATGTTCGCGGAGGATCGCCTTTTCTTTCTTCTGTTCGGCACGATCGAACGCATAGGGAGCAGTCAGTGCGGTCTTGAGAGCAGTCTCGAAGTTTCCAAGAACCATATGCTTGGCGACGAAGTCGTTTTCGCCGCCAACAGAACCGAAGCGCTGATCGTCGAAGTAATTCGGAACCCCGTAGTCCTTCAGTTCGGGCAAGGCCTGAATTGCGGTCGCTGACTGCTCGTCAGACAAGTTGCGTAGCGTGAGCCGAAAACCGTTGGCCGCGATGTCGCGCGAATCGAAAGGCTGCTCGATCTGTCCCAGGTATTCGACGCGGATGCCTTTTTGGGAGAGCTGGCGCTGCGGCCCTCGCCAAATCGTAAAGTGTTGCGTGGTTTGAGCATGTCGATCTTTGAGGCCGCCGTAAGACAGCCGTTGCGGGACGATATTCCACCGTCGCCGAACGACGCTGAGAGCATCCGGAGTGGTCCATCCGGTTTTCTCCAGACGATAAAAAGCGAACGCCCCCGCCTGATCGGGAACGACATGCGTTTTTTCGTTCACAACGAAATCGTCAGGATGTTGCTTGACCTTCATATTCGCTTCAGCGATAAAAATTCGCTGGAAAACAGACTTCCATTTGTCGTTGATCTTGGCGTCCCGTTAGGTATTCGCCTACAATTCAGTTGGCAGCATAAATCGAAGGGCGACTTGGGATGAATCCGTCCACAGCAGAGACAAACGGCGCTACGACGCGTGAAGCGTCGTTTTTTCGCCGCATCGAAGCGTGGCTGGCCCAGGGCGCTTTCGAAAGCGAACCGACCCCCATCTTAGCGGACTTGGCGGGTTGCTTCGACGCCCAAGCCGCCGGGTTTTCCCTTCCCGATGCCGCGTGGCCCCTTTATGTGGGCGGCAATTCCGCCCCAAGTTCCATTGGCTGGGCCGAGGAACCCGCCTTCGTTCGACAGATTCGTTGCGAATGCCGGCCTGCGGTTCATGCCGATGCCACTGGAGCGTGGCTGCTAGCACCCGTATCGTGCGGCGTCGAAGTCGGCGGCGTGCTGTGGCTGCTGGCCGACGCCGAGCGAAAGTGGACGCCTTCGGAAACGGCTGCATTCTCGGTCGTCGCCGCCACGCTCGCTTCGCTGGGCGGCAAACCTTGGCGACGCGCCTTCGAAAAAGGCGCCCTCGATCAACGCCTTGAATATGCCGCCAGCCTCGCCGGAAAATTGGGACATGGCTTCGGCAACTTCCTGACAGGGATCCTCGGGTTCACCGAACTGAGCTTGAATGAGGTGTCGGCGCAAACGACGCTTCACACCTACTTGCAGGAAGTGTGGCAATCGGCCACCCAAGGCGCCCAGTGGGTTCACCTGCTGCAACTCTTTAGCCGCAAGCTGGCCATCAACCCGCAGCCCACGCCCCTTGGTCCCATCGTCCATGAAGAAGCGGCCCGGCTCAAAGCCGTTTGGAACCAGGTGCTGAGTTTCACGACCGACATTCCAGCCGACCTGCCCGCCCCCACGATCGACCCCGATTCGTTGCGGAAGCTGCTCGCCCACCTGCTCGACAACGCATGCGAATCGATCCGCCAAGCTCCCGGCAGCGTCCGCCTTTCCGCACGCATCAAGGATTTAGCAGCAGCTGAATGCCTGGATTTGATCGGCGCCTGTCGGCCTGGGCAGCACCTTGAAATTGCGATCCAGGATAATGGCATCGGCCTCTCCGACGATCAACGCCGCAAGCTGTTCCACGAGGTGTTCTTCAGCACCAAGCCGCGGCATCGCGGGATGGGGGTGGCCGTCGTCTACTCGCTTTTGAAGGCGTATCAGGGGGGCATTCGCTACCTTCAAGGCGAACCGCGAGGCACGCTCGCTCAGATCTATCTGCCGCGCCATCGGCAAACAGAGACGCCTCGCGAGCTGCCCCTCGCAGGAGCCCGCATTCTTATCGTCGATACCGATCCGGCCGTTCGCGACTCGGTTTCACGGCTCTTCGAAGCGAATGGCGCCAAGACCACCGCGTGCGGCAATCCGCATGATGCCCTGAAAGCGTACACGCAGCCGGCAGCGGGGTTTCACCTCGTGCTCGCCGAAGTGCTGATGCCGGGGATGAACGGTTACGATCTGGCTCACCGCATTCTCGAGCGCGACCCGCTCGCCAATTTCATGTTCGTCACCGACAAGCCGTCGATGCACGGCCTGGCCAACCAGGACCTGGCTCGGAAATACGACCTGGTCCGCAAACCGTTCGACCCACCCCAACTGTTGCAAGTCATCCGCGGATCGCTGCGCCGCGGCTTGCGTCCTATCGCGGGACGCGCCCATTAAGGAACCCACCATGAGCCGCCTCTCGGATCCCGCCATCCTCGAACCGCACAAAAACGGCGAAGCAGCCGTTACCACCAAGGCCGATTCCCCTTGGCTGTTCAATACCGGCGAAGTCCGCATCCTCATCCTCGACGACGATCCGGCCATCGGCCGACTGATTCAGGCCGCGTTGGCGAATCACGACTTCACCATCGACGCGATCTCCGACCCGACGACGATGGAACAGCAGCTTCGCAGCCACACCTACCACGTCGTCATTCTCGACTACGTGATTCCCGGCCATGAGCCGCAGAAGATGCTGGAAACGGTGAAGGAGACGCAGGCGGATGCGAGCATCATCGTGGTCACCGCGTTCCCTTCGATGGACAGCGCGGTGCAGTGCCTGCGTAGCCATACCTACGACTACATCACCAAGCCGTTCCAAATCGAGCAACTCAAGCGAACCGTCATGCGTTGCCTGGAAAGCCGCGGCCTCTTGCGTCTCTCGGAAGAAGCCCTCCGCGAACAACTCGGCGCCGCCATCCGCGAACGCCGCAAGGCGTTGAGCCTTACGTTGGCCGAAATGGCGAAGCGGACCAACGTATCGCTCGGCTATTTGTCGCAGATCGAACTGGGCAAGAACTCGGCATCGATCGAAACGCTCTACCGGATCGCATTGGGCCTTCGTCTGCGGGTCGCGGACCTCTTTCAATCCGTGCAAACGCCGCTCTAAGGCGAGCGGCAGGAGATGGCCTACCCCCCTCTCCCTCCGGGAGAGGGTTGGGGTGAGGGTGCTTTTTCTCGCGCAACGCCACGTCGCACGCCCTCACCCCCGGCCCCTCTCCCGGAGGGAGAGGGGAGAAATGCAGGCGCCGCTCGCCTAATCGCTCAGACGAAGGCAGGGCCGTTGTGGGGCGATCACTTGCCGCATTGGGGTGGGGAAGGGCGATTGAGTTCGGCCTTCCCTACCCCTAAACGGCATCCACAGGCAGTTCTTCAGAACTTACTGTGCATGACGAGACTTTTGCGGGATGCTATACCAGCCGCCTAACAGCGGCTTGCTCGCGCTTTCCCACAGGAGAACTTCCGCCATGCTCCGACTTCTCTCCCTGATCGCCCTCATGTTCGCATTTGCTTTCGCTCAGGCCGACACGTTTCTCTACGTGTCGATGGCGCCCGAAAAAACCATTCGCATCTACAAGCTGGATCCCGCTGACGGCAGCCTGACGAAAGTCGATGACGTCGAGCTGGCGGGCGCTCCCGGTTCGCTCGCCGTCGATCCTGCCAAGAAGCTGCTTTTCGCGTCGGTTCGCTCCAACTCTTCGTTGGCCAGCTTCTCGATCGATCGCGCCACAGGGAAACTGAAAAGCATCAACACAGTGCCCCTCGGCATGAACGAAAACGCGGCTTTCGTCGCGGTCGATCCGACCGGGAAATATCTGCTGTCGGCTTCCTATGCCGCAGGCAAAGTCGCGGTGCATCGTCTGAAGGATGGGACGATTGAAGAGCCCGCGGTGCAAACGATCAAGACGGTAATGACTTCGCATGCCGTCGTGTTTGATCCGACCGGCAAGTTTGCTTTTGTGCCGCATGTCGCGCCGAATGCGATCTACCAATACCGCTGGGACGCCGAAGCGGGCAAGCTCGCCGAAGCGGGCAAAGCCGAGGGGGGCACGCCCAAAGCCGGGCCGCGGCATTTGGCGTTTCACCCGAGCCTGAAGATGGCGTTTTCGTCGAACGAAGTCGCGAACAGCATCACCGCATATCGCTTCGATGCAGACAAGGGGCTAACGCCGCTCGAGACGAAATCGACGCTGCCTGAAACGTGGCAAGGCAAGAACACGACGGCCGAGGTGAAGGTCCATCCGAACGGGCGATTCGTTTGGGTTTCCAATCGCGGACACAACAGCCTCGCCGGTTTCGGCATCGATGCGAAGACCGGCGTCTTGACTCCACTCGAACCGACGAAGACGGAGCCGACGCCGCGTTCGTTCGAGTTCGACTCGGAGGGGAAGTACTTGTTCGCTGCTGGGGAAGGATCGGGGAAAATCGCCACCTACCGCATCGAAGCGAACGGCCGGCTCGAACTGCTTCGCACCACCGAGGTCGGCAAGAGCGTGACCTGGGTGATGGCGGTGAAGTTCTAGACTGCCTGAGCCAGATGGTTAGCCGCGACGCGCAGCGGAGCGCGGACTGAATGCCATGCGATTCCATGGTTCACTGTCCGCGCTCCGCTGCGCGTTGCGGCTAACCACTTGACGAAGTGTGTTAAATGCGGCTTGCCGCCCTTCCGCTCCCATGCCACAATCGGTTCGACCTCACCCTAGGAGACCGCGCCATGCGTTTGCTGTTCTCTCCCCGACTGTGGCGAGCCCTGTTCCTCGGCTCGCTCGTCGTCCTGCTCACCGGGGCCGATATGCCGAGCATCGACAAGTTGCCTTCGCACGCCGAGATGCCGAACCCGCTCGTGATGATGGACGGCGCCAAGGTCACGACCAGGGAAGAGTGGAACGAGAAACGCAAGCCGGAGCTGAAGAAGCTCTTCCAGGAATACATGTACGGCTACTTTCCGGCCAAACCGGACAACCTGTCGTTCAAAGTGGAGCGAGTCGATCCGAAGGCGCTCGGCGGCAAGGCGACGCTGAAGGAAATCACCATCTCCTTCGGCCCCCCTTCGACGCCGAAGCTGCAGATGTTGCTGGCGATTCCAAATCAGCGCAAGGGGAAGGCGCCCGTCTTTCTCGGCTTGAATTTCACCGGCAACCACACCGTATTGAGCGATCCGAAGATTCGCCTTACCGAGACCTGGCTCGACAAGAGCCGCAAGGGCGTGAAGGACAACAAGGCGACGGAGGAGGGACGCGGGACCGCGATCGACACCTGGGCGATCGAGCAAACGATCGACGCGGGTTACGCCGTGGCGACCGTCTACTACGGCGACATCGACCCAGATCGCAAAGACGCACGCATCGGCATTCAGCCGCATCTGCAAGGCAAGGAACACAAGGCCAGCCCGAGCGATTGGGGTTCGGTGGCCGCGTGGGCGTGGGGACTGCAGCGCTGCATCGACTATCTCGTGACGGACGAAGACATCGATGCAACGAAGATCATCGTCTTCGGCCATTCGCGTCTCGGAAAGACGGCGTTGCTTGCTTCCGCGTTCGACGAACGCGCGGCCCTGGCGATTCCGCATCAAGCGGGCTGCGGCGGCACGGCCCCGAGCCGGGGCAAAGTCGGCGAATCGGTGAAACGCATCACCGATTCGTTCCCGCACTGGTTCAACGGCAACTTCCCGAAGTTCGCCAGCCAGGTGGACCGTTTGCCGTTCGACCAAAACTGTCTGGCAGCCCTCATGGCGCCTAGACCCGTCCTGTTTTCGAACGCCATCGAAGATCAGTGGGCGAATCCCGATGGGCAGTTCGAGGTGCTGAAAGCGGCCGAGCCCGCGTATCAACTGTTCGGCATCGCGGGCGTCGATGCGAAGAAGCGGCCCGACATCGGCGTCTTGGTGGACAGCACCCTGGGATACTGGATCCGCTCCGGTACGCACTCGACCACGCCCGAGGATTGGCGCATCTTCGTCCGCTTCGCGGATAAGCATCTGAAGGCAACCAAGTAGCGATCGCTTCTATGTAGCCCTCTCGCTCCGCGAGAGGTAAGCGGCAGCAAAGCTTGCAACGGCACGGCATGCATCCGCTTACCTCTCGCGGAGCGAGAGGGCTACATAGAAGCAGAGATAGACCATGTCGAACGCCTGCTGCTCACGCCGCACGATTCTCCTTGTCTACGCATTTTGCCTCGCGGCAATCGCCGTGTGCGTGGTGCGTTCGTTTCAGGACGTCAATCGCACGATCGGCGTCGATTTCCGCAATCGCGTCGTTGGGGCGAGGGTTCTGGCAGCCGGGCAGGATCCGTATCGGTTCGAGTGGAAGGAAGGGATGCCGGAGGAGCAACTCGATCCCTTCTTCAACGAAGAAGGCACGCCGCGACTGACGGTTCCTCCGACGGTCCTCTCGCTCTATTTGCCCGTTTCGTGGATGCCGTATCGTTGGCTGCGCAATCTTTCGTGCGGCATCGAGTGGGCGTTTCTCGTCGCGACGATTCTCGTCTGCAAACGCAGCATCCCGACAACGGGGCCGCGGCTGGCGTTTCTGATCTTCGCCACCGTCTGCGTCGCCGCCTCGGACTTTTGGCGGATCCATGTCGAACGCGGGCAAATCTACGTCTTCCACACGCTGCCCCTCGCGTTGGGAATCGCATGGTCGCTACGCGACAAACGCGACTCGTGGCGGGCCGGCATCATGTTCGGACTGGCGACGGCGCTGCGACCCAATCTGGGTCTGCTAATCCCCGGCATGCTCGTGTTGGGCCGCAAAAAGACGACGCTGAGCGCGACGGCAACCACCTTGGCGTGCGTCGTGCTGACCCTGCCTTTTGCTCCCCCCGCAATGTGGCAAAGCTACTTCGCGATGGGCGACATCTATTACCAGTCGCTATCCGACCCGTATTCGATCGAACCCGCCCCACGGCCGCCTGCTCGGCAGTCGGTCGAAGGCTACTCGACCAAGAGCGACGAGGCCGTCCTCGATCATCCGGTTCTGCCAACGTCGATCGCGGTCTGGCTCAGCCAAGGACGCAGCGGCATCGACTGGGGGTTCGCCTGCAAACTCGGCCTGCTGCAGCTCGGGGGCCTAGCGATCGGCGGCCTTGTGCTGATGCGTTTCGCTCGAACGGATGAAGAATCACGCGGTCCGGTTCCTCGGGCCCCGCTCGCGTTTCTCGCCGCCGCCGCGATTGCCACGGAGTTTCTGCTGCCGCAACGATGGACCTATTGCGACGTCATTCTGCTGCCGTTGATCGCGCTGTCGTGGCCCTGGTTCGCGGAGCAATCGCTGGGGCGGATGATCGCCATCGTTCTCGTCCCCGCGTGGATTTTGAGCATCGGCGGATTGCCGGTTTCGGCCGAACTGGCGGCGACGACTTGGCGGGCGTGGGGCACGGTCGCCGGCATTGCGTTTCTTTCAGCAGCCATGGCGCGGGCCGAACCTCGCCTTCCTATCGCTCCCGCCTAGAATGTCATTGCCGCCACTCCTCATCCCGATTGCACGAAACTATGTCGAATCTGGCACCTACCAAACGCGAAGTTCCCGTCAATTCGCTCGCTTCCCGAACCGGCCTCGCCGCATGGTTTCGGCCTTACGTCACCTCGACGGTCGGCTCGAAAATGCTCGTCGCCGTCACGGGATTGATGCTGACGGGCTTCGTCCTCGCCCACATGATCGGGAACCTGAAGATTTTCGCCGGACGCACTGCCCTCAATGACTACGCGGCGTTTCTCAAAAGCCTCGGCCCGCTTCTCTGGGTCGCCCGCATCGGATTGCTCGTCGTCTTCGCACTGCACATCTACCTTGCATTGAAACTGAAAAAACGTTCCCTCGAGGCACGCCCCATCAACTATGCCTACCAGAACACGATGATCGCTTCAGTCTCCTCCCGCACCATGTTGTGGACTGGCCTGGCGATCCTCGCGTTCACGATCTTTCACCTCGCTCATTTCACGTTCGGATGGGTAGGCCCGGTGGAAGCAAACGGAAAAATGGTCGGCAACCACGAACCGAATGATGCCGAAATGCCGACCCGCCATGACGTCTACGGAATGGTGATCCACGGCTTTCGCCAACCAGTCGTTTCGATTCTGTACATCGTCGCCCAAATGCTGCTGCTGATGCACTTGGGCCACGGTATCCCAAGCACCTTCCAGTCGCTGGGCCTGAACACGCCGCGAACGCAGCGGATGATCCGCGCCGTCGGCTGGCTTCTCGCGTTGGTGATCGTGGCCGGGAACATCGGCATCGTGGTGGGCGTCTGGTTCGACTTCGTCAAACCGTAAGTCGGCCACTGGCGTCTTTCGCGTAGATTGCGATTCATTCGGTTCCTTGAATCTGGAACCCCTTCCGCTGGAACAGAATCATGCCGCTCGAATCGAACATTCCTCCCGGACCGGTGGCCGAGAAGTGGACCCGCTATCGCTCCGAATGCAAGCTGGTGAACCCGGCCAACAAGCGGAAGTTCAAGGTGCTGGTCGTGGGCACCGGCCTCGCCGGCGGGGCCGCGGCGGCCACGCTTGCGGAACTCGGTTATCAAGTCGAAGCGTTTTGCTATCAGGACAGCCCGCGCCGCGCTCACTCGATTGCCGCCCAAGGGGGCATCAACGCGGCGAAGAATTATCAGAACGACGGCGACAGCGTCTATCGCCTGTTCTACGACACGATCAAAGGCGGCGACTTCCGCGCCCGCGAATCGAACGTCCATCGCCTCGCGGAAACCAGCGTTCAGATCATCGACCAGTGCGTGGCCCAAGGAGTGCCCTTCGCCCGCGAATACGGCGGGTTGCTCGCGAATCGCTCCTTCGGCGGCGCTCAGGTGTCGCGCACCTTCTATTGCCGCGGCCAGACCGGCCAACAACTGATGCTCGGCGCCTACCAGGCGTTGTGCCGGCAGGTCGGCTACGGCAAAGTGAAGGTGCGCTCGCGTTGCGAGATGGTCGATCTCATCGTCGTCGATGGCCGGGCTCGCGGCATCGTGGTCCGCGATCTGGTCAACGGCAAAATCGAAAGCCACACCGGCGACGCCGTCCTGCTCTGCACCGGCGGCTACTCGAATGCGTTCTTCCTCTCGACCAATGCCGCTGGCTGCAATGTGACGGCCACCTATCGCGCTCACAAGCGCGGCGCCTACTTCGCGAATCCTTGCTACACCCAGATTCATCCCACGTGCATCCCCGTCTCGGGCGATCATCAGTCGAAGCTGACGCTGATGTCGGAATCGCTTCGCAACGATGGCCGCATCTGGGTGCCGAAGAAAGCGGGAGAGACACGTCGCTCCGCGGACATCCCGGAGTCGGAACGCGACTACTATCTTGAGCGCAAATATCCCAGTTACGGCAACCTCGCTCCGCGCGACATCGCCTCGCGTGCCGCCAAGGAAGTGTGCGATGAAGGCCGCGGCGTCGGTTCCGGCGGACGCGGCGTCTATCTCGATTTCGCCGAGGCGATCAAGCGTGACAGCCGCTCGCGCATCCAAGACAAGTACGGCAATCTGTTCGACATGTACGAGAACATCACCGGGGAGAACGGCTACGAACAGCCGATGCGCATCTACCCGGCCCCGCATTACACCATGGGCGGATTGTGGGTCGATTACAACTTGATGTCGAACGTCCCGGGCCTGTTCGTGCTCGGCGAAGCGAATTTCTCCGACCACGGAGCCAACCGCCTCGGCGCCTCCGCACTCATGCAGGGACTGGCCGACGGGTACTTCATCATCCCCTACACGCTCGCCAACTACTTCGCTTCGACCAAGCAAGACCGTATCTCAACCGACCATGCGGAATGCAAACGGCTGGAGCAGGAAACGGATGCTCAGGTGAAGAAACTGCTCTCCATTAAGGGGAAGAAGACGGCGGTCGAGTACCATCGCGAAGTGGGCCGTCTGTTGTGGGACAACTGCGGCATGGCCCGCTCGAAGGAAAGCCTCGAGACGGCGATCAGCAAGATCCATGGATTGCGATCGGAGTTTTGGGAGAACGTCAACGTGCCCGGCACTGCCCTCGACCTCAACGTCGGACTTGAGCGAGCCTGGCGCGTGGCCGACTTCATGGAGTTCGGCGAATTGATGGCCCGCGACGCCCTTGCCCGCGACGAAAGCTGCGGCGGCCATTTCCGCGTCGAGCATCAGTATCCCGATGGCGAAGCCAAGCGCGACGACGAGCGGTTCATGCATGTGGCCGCGTGGGAATACCAGGGCACGAAGGATCCGGTGCGGCACATCGAACCGCTCGAGTACGAAAAGGTCAAGCCGTCCGTGCGAAGCTACAAGTAGATCGCCTGACTCCCCTCTCCCTCCGGGAGAGGGGCCGGGGGTGAGGGCGAACCATCGCGTTCAACGAAGAAAGGCACGCTCACCCCAACCCTCTCCCGGAGGGAGAGGGAGAATGCAGTGGACGACTTCGACAGCCCCTGGAAGGAAGCCCTCGACCTTTACTTCGAGTCGTTCGTCAGCCTCTGCTTGCCTACCGTACATGCCGCAGTCGATTGGTCGCTCGGCTACGAGATGCTCGACAAGGAATTGCAGCAAATCGTGCCCGAGGCAAACGATGGCAGGCGATATGTCGATAAGTTGGCGAAGGTGTGGCTGATGAGCGGCGAGGAAGAGTGGTTGCTGATCCATGTGGAAGTGCAAACGCAGGGCGAATCCGATTTTGCTCGGCGAATGTTCGTCTACCACACGCGGATTCGCGAACTCTATCATAAGGACGTACTGAGCGTCGCGTTGTTGGCCGACGACCGCCCCGACTGGAAGCCGCAGGTTTACCGATACGAATGTATGGCTTTGTGCCGAGTGACGTTCGAGTTCCCGGCGATCAAACTGCTCGAGCTTGCGAGCGATGAAGCGAATTTGCTGGCGACAGGCGGACCGTTTGCCGTGGTGGTCATTGCTCACGTGCGGGCTTTGCGCACTCGGAAGGACGACAAGACCCGCCAGCAAAGTAAGCTGCAATTGGTTAAGAACCTGTACGAAGCAGGACTAGGAGCCGAGGACGTCCGCAAGCTGTTCCGTCTGATCGATTGGCTGATGCGGCTTCCGAAGGCGCTGGACATGGAACTTTGGCGATCGGTTCGGGATTTCGCAAGGGAGAAACAGATGCCCTTCGTTGATATCGCAGAACAGATGGGCCTCGAGAAAGGTCTCGAGAAAGGTCTCGAGGAAGGCCTCAAGGAAGGCCTCGAGAAAGGGCGCCGAAAAACGACCTTTGAGTTATTGGGAACGGCCCTCGAATTGAAGTTCGGCCAACTCGGTCGAGACTCGGCACAAGAGTTGGCTTCCGTCATGGACGTCGATTTGCTTCAACAGGTGTTTGTCGCCTTGCTCTCGGGTCGCACTTTGGCGGAACTCCGAGAGATGTGGACCAAGTGCGCCTGACCCGATTACGCATCGTACCGAGCGAAACTGCGGAAACCATTATGAACCTCACCCTGAATGTTTGGCGTCAGAAGGATCGGAACGCCGCGGGGCGGATGGAGACGTACAAGGCGTCTCACATCAGCCCGGACATGTCGTTCCTGGAGATGCTCGACGTCGTCAACGAAGACCTGATCAAAACGGGCAAGGAGCCGATCGCCTTCGACCACGATTGCCGCGAAGGCATCTGCGGCATGTGTTCGCTCATGATCAACGGCATGGCTCACGGCCCGGAGCGAGCAACCGCGACTTGCCAGCTCCACATGCGTAAATTCCGCGACGGCGACGAGATCACGATCGAGCCGTTCCGCGCCCGGGCTTTCCCCGTGCTTCGCGATCTCGTGACCGACCGCGGGGCGCTCGATCGCATCGTTCAGGCAGGCGGATTCGTCGGCGTGAACACCGGAGGGGCGCCCGACGGCAACGAGATCCCGATTCCCAGAGAGCGCCAGGAAACGGCCATGGACGCGGCCGCTTGCATCGGCTGCGGGGCGTGCGTGGCGGCGTGCAAGAACGCTTCCGCCATGCTGTACGTCTCGGCGAAAGTCGGCCATCTCGTCAACCTGCCCCAAGGCCAGCCGGAACGTCAGCAACGCGTACGGGCCATGGTCGCTCAGCATGACCACGAAGGCTTCGGCCATTGCACCAATCAGTACGAATGCCAGGCCGCCTGCCCCAAGGAAATCAGCGTCGGCTTCATCGCCCAACTCAACCGCGAGTATCTGCATTCCTCCTTCGGATTCGCCGAGCGGGAAGATTCAAGTACCGGCGTGGGCTGATCTGAATTCCCTGCCGAATCGAATGCCCGTGCCGATCACGTTGAGCGGCACGGGCATTGTCGTTGACGCCCATCGGCGAGGTCCGTTTGCAACTCTACAATCAACGCATGCGTTTCACCATCTTCTGGCGTTGGCTGCTCCTCGCGAGTTATGCGTTTTGGCTCGGCGGCTTCGTCTTTTATGCGGCCGTCGTTGTCCCTATCGGAACGGACGTGCTGGAATCGAGGGTCGAGCAAGGATTCATCACGCGCCGTGTGTCGTACTGGATCAACATCAGCGGCGCGATCGCCCTGGCGCTGTTCGCAATCGATCTGCTCATGCCGCCGCGGCGAATGCGATGGGGGTTGCTGCCGCTGTGGATCAGCATGGCGATCGCCCAGGCCGTGTTGATGTGGATGCATCCGCGCATCGACGTCTACATGGACCTCGAAACGCACCGCGTTCTCGAACGATCGGTCTTTCGGCCCATGCACAAGATTTATTTGTGGATCCACACCGTCCAGTGGCTGGTTGGTTGCGTCTATCTAGCCTTGCTTTTACGCCGCTGGAGTATCGACGACAGCACGAATGCCCGCACTGCGGAGATTTGATCGTGGCCAAGAGGAAATACGTCTACGACTATCCGATGCCGGCGGTAACTGCGGACGTGGCGATTGCGAGCAAGGGCACGCCGCGGAGCATACTGCTGATACGCCGCGAGCGCGATCCCTTTGCGGGCGCGTGGGCATTGCCGGGCGGATTCATCGAGATGGACGAGACGCTCGAAGCATCGGCTCGGCGCGAGTTGCAGGAGGAGACGGGCCTTTCGACCCGTTATCTGGAACAGATCGGCATCTTCGGCGACCCAGGCCGAGGTCCACGCGGGCGGACGATCAGCATCGCCTATCTCGCGGAAGTGGACCCCGCCAAGATAGAGCCTGCTGCGACAGACGATGCAGCCGAGGTAGGGTGGTTCTCGCTTCAGCGGCCGCCGAAGCTCGCATTCGACCACGCCAAGATCCTCGCCGCCGTCCGCAAGCGATTGGCGCAGTAGATCAGCCGCCGCGGTAGACGGTTTCCTGATTCATCTTGGCCGGTCCGGCCGTGTTGATGCCGAGCATGGAATACAGTTGGCAATGTCCGCTGACGCCGCGGTAAGCGAGAGCCCCGCCCGCCAACGTCATCAGGATCGAACCGCGAGCCATGCCCAGGCCGGCGAGCAATGCTCCGCCCACCAGGGACATCGACTGTTCGCTTTTGCCGACATTGGGCGCCTGAGCAGGCGGCTGCACCGGACTGCCGCTCCAGGGGAGAACCGGTTCGCGGAGCGCGTCAAGGTTGCGGACGCCAGTACGGGTTCGCGGAATGCTCATCGTTGATTGCTGCATGGCCTATCTCCTAGGGATTGGTTTTCGGAGTTTCGGCCGGGACAAGATGCAAGCGGTGTGCCGATTTATTCGACAAACAGCGACCCAAGCCCCGGGGCGAGCGTAGCGAGTTCCTGGGATCGGAGCGTCGTATGCGGGATGTGTGTTTACGGTCTGGATCCCAGGAGCTTCCTACGGTCGCCCCTGGGCTTGCGGACGTTGCACTCACGCTCAAGCAAGCAGTTCCGGGATGATCTTCGCCCCTTCGACGCCCGTCAGCTTCTGATCCAACCCTTGGTGTTTGAACGTGAAACGTTCGTGGTCGATGCCCAGGTTCTTGAGCACGGTCGCATACAGGTCGAGCAGATGGCACGGGTCGGTCGTGATGTTGTAACTAAAGTCGTCGGTCTCGCCATAGCTGATGCCGGCTTTGAACCCGCCGCCGGCGACCCACATGCAGAAATTGCGCGGATGGTGATCGCGACCATAGTTCTCGCGTGTCAAGGTTCCCTGCGAGTACACCGTTCGCCCGAACTCGCCGCCCCAGATGACGATCGTTTCATCCAACAGGCCGCGCTGCTTCAGGTCCATGACGAGCGCCGCAGTCGCCTGGTCGGTATCCATGCACTGGTTCTTGATTGCCGTCGGTAGGTTGTCGTGCTGGTCCCAACCGCGATGCAGGATCTGCACGACACGGGTGCCGCGCTCGATGAGTCGGCGAGCGAGAAGGGCGCTGTGAGCGAAGGTGCCTGGCTCCTTGACGTTGGGGCCATACATGTCGAGCGTACGTTGCGTCTCGCCGGCGAGATCGACCAACTCCGGAACGCTCGTCTGCATGCGAAACGCCATCTCGTATTGCGAGATGCGCGTCATCGTTTCCGGGTCGGCAAATCGCTCGAAGTTTCGCTGATTCAGTTGAGCTAACGCATCGAGCATGAGCCGACGATCTTGAGCCGCGACGCCAGGCGGATTTTGGATGTACAGAACGGGATCACCGGCGCCGCGAAGGGCGACGCCGTTGAATCGCGTCGGCAGAAATCCTGACGACCACATGCGGGTGAACAGGGCCTGCCCGTTGCCGCTCGACGGAAAGCGCGGCGTGAAGACGACGAACCCGGGCAGATCGTTCGACTCGCTGCCGAGACCATAGGAGAGCCAGGCCCCCATGCTCGCTTTGCCGGGCACTTCGCTGCCGGTCATGACGTAGGTGCAGGCGGGGTCGTGATTGATGGCGTTCGTGTTGACCGTCTTGAGCACCGCGATGTCGTCGGCGATCTTCGCATGGTGCGGCAACGCTTCGCTGATCCAGTTGCCGGATCGACCTGCCTGCGTGAACTTGAACTTCGACGGCGCCACCGCCAATCGCGCCTGCCCGCTTGTCATGGTGGTGATGCGTTGCCCGCGGCGAACGCTCTCGGGCAGGTTCTCGTTGAAGTAACGCTGAAGCTGCGGCTTGTGATCCCACAAGTCGATCTGCGAAGGCCCGCCGTTCATGTGCAGATAGATGACCGCCTTCGCCTTCGGCGCGAAGTGCGGCAACCCCGGCAGCGGCGGATTCATCCGCGACGGCGAGGCTGGCCCTTGCGACATGGCGCGTTGCCCCGCGAGCATGCCCATCGCCAGCCCGCCCAGGCGCAGGCCGGTGGAGCCGAAGAACTGGCGGCGCGTTTGGTGAAGCAGGTAGTCGTGGATAGGGTTCATCGCGTTCTCACCTCAATGCGGGCGCCAAGTTTTTGAATCGCATCAACAGTTATCGCGGTCGCGGCCAAATCTTGTCCATTTCCAGAATGAGGCCTGCAAGCTCAGGTTCGCATGAAACTTTATCCGGATTTGAAAGCACGATCGGCGTGTTATCTGGGCGGTAAATGCTTACGGAGAAATTTCGCGGATTGAGCATGATGCCGAGACGGACGCCGTTGCTGACGTATTCCGTCATTTTCTCCATCGTCTGCTTCACGGAATCCGAAGGCGAAATGATCTCCGCGACGAAGTCGGGTGCGACAGGAGGATACTTCCGCATATGTTCCGCGGTTACCTGAGACAAACGCTCATCCGAAATCCACGAAACATCAGGGGCGCGAACGGCTTTGTTCGGCAACCGATACCCGCCGCTCGACTCGAAGATCCGCCCGCCGCCGCCTGAGAACGACCATGCGCCAAGTTGAAGGATGATGTTGACGCCGTAGCCGCTGTACTCGAGAGCTGATGGCGACATGACAACCACATCTCCATCTGCGGTAAGCTCGAGCCGAAGATCCTCGTTTTGTCGGCACAGATCGTAGAACTGATCCGGCGTCATCTTGATCGCCGGCGCCAATCGAAGCACGACGGGATCGCTCTCCTCCGAATTCGATCTTGGAGAGTTGAATGGCGCATCGATCAGTGTCGGTGGAGCGACGATTGAAACGCTCATGGTTCGCCTCCAGATCAGTTGCGGTTCAGCGACTCGTCCAGGTTCAGCAGCAGGTTGGCCACCATCGCCCAGCTCGCGACTTCGGCTTCGTTCAGCCCCGCTCTCGCGGGCGATTCGCCGTAACGCAGCGCCTGCTTCGCGGCTTCCGGGTTCTTCTGGAAGCGATCAAGATACGCGGCCTGCGTTCGCTGGACGATCTCGATCTCGCCCGCTTCCGGCTGGCGCGACACCGTAGCCCGATACGCGTAGCGAATGCGGTCGGCAGGACTTGTGCCGCCTTCAGTAAGGATGCGCTCCGCGAACTTGCGGGCGGCCTCGAAGTGTTGCACATCGTTCATCAGTTGCAACGCTTGCATCGGCGTGTTGCTCCGCTCGCGCCGGCTGCATGACGACTCGCGGTTGGGAGCGTCGAAATTCGTCAGGAACGGCGGCGGCGCCGTTCGCTTGTAGAAGGTGTAAAGGCTGCGGCGATAGAGAGCCGGGCCTTTGTCCTGCGCGTAGTTCATCGTGTTCGATCCGGTGAACGCCACCGGTTCCCAAATGCGCGGCGGTTGATACGGCCTCACGCCGCGGCCGCCGATCTCGAGGTTGATGAGGCCGCTAATAAAGAGTGCGTTGTCGCGGATTTGCTCGGCATCGAGCCGGAAACGCGGACCGCGAGCGTAGAGGCGGTTCTCCGGATCGCGCCGCAGCAGGTCGGCGGTCAGCTTCGAGTCTTGTCGGAACGACGCGGAGGTCAGCATCAGTCGAAGCAGCTTCTTCGTGTCCCAGCCGTTTTCCTGAAACCAAATCGAGAGGAAATCGAGCAGTTCGGGATGGCTCGGCACTTCTCCCTGGACGCCGAAATCGGCACTCGTCTTCACGAGGCCCGTGCCGAACATCTGCTGCCATAGCCGATTGACCGCGACGCGAGACGTCAGCGGTTGTTCGCGGGCAGTCAGCCAATTCGCCAGATCGAGGCGCGTCGCCCGTTTCGGGTTCGCCTTCTTGAGCGGCGGCAGCACCGAGGGCGTGTTCGGCTCCACCTCTTCGCCCGGCTTGTCGTACTGCCCGCGCATCATCACGTTCGTCTTCCGCGGCGTCGGCAGTTCCTTGAAGACGACGGAACCGATGATCGCCTTCTCGACATCCGCCTTCGTCTTCGTCAATTCCGCAAGCTGCTTCGCAAGCGGCTCCAGCATCGGCTTCGTCGCTTCGCAAACCTTCTCAAGGTAATATTCCTTGATCTGATTGTCCTGGGCCGGGTTCGCCTTCGCCGCCTTCACGATGGCAATGATTTCCTTGGGCAGCCCTTTCTGGTCCTTCTCCGCGTGTTTCTTCCAGGCTACGAACGAATGAGCCGGGCTGTTGGCCAACTTCGGATCAGCCGGCTCCTTGTAATCGACCGACTTCAGCGACTTGGCGCGCTGGTCCTGCGCCGCCGCGATTTGCTTCGTCAGTTCGTCGAGCTTTTTCGTCTGCTCCGACGAAGGCGCCTTGATGGCGGGTTCCGTCAGCATCGCGTTGCCGTCGAGCGCGGGGCCGGCGGCGGAGTAGAAGAACGCGAACAGCGAGTAGTAATCCTTCGCCGAGATCGGATCGAACTTGTGATCATGGCAGACCGCACAGCCGCCTGTGAGCCCGAGCACGCCCTCCATCATGGTGGAGGTGCGGTCGACGGCATTGCGGAAGACCCACTCGGAATCGATCGACCCGCCCTCGCCCGTCGTCACATTGCAACGGCTGAAACCTGTGGCGATGACTTGCTCCGAGGTCGCGTTTGGAATCAGATCGCCCGCGATTTGTTCAGTGAGAAACTGGCTGTAAGGCAGATTGTTGTTGAACGATCGCACAACCCAATCGCGGTAGAGCCACATTTGGCGTTCGTTATCCAGATGCAGCCCATGCGTGTCGGCGTAGCGTGCGACATCGAGCCAATAGCGGGCCATCTCCTCGCCGAAGCGGGGCGACGCGAGATAGCGATCGACCATCTTCTCGTAGGCATCCGCATTGTTGTCCGCGAGAAACGCATCGATCTCCGCAATCGTCGGAGGCAGCCCGGTGACGGCGAACGACACTCGGCGAATCAACGTGGTCCGATCCGCTTCGCGTGACCGCTGCAGGCCTTCCTTCTTGAGCCGAGCCGTGATGAATGCATCAATGGGATGGGCATCGCCCGTCTGCGGAATCGCCGCCTTCGTCGGCGTCTCCAGCGACCAGTGCTTCTGATACGCCGCCCCCTGAGCGATCCACCGCTTGAGGATTTCCTTCTCCGCCGGCTTCAGCGTCTTGTGCGACGCGGGAGGCGGCATCACCTTATCCACATCCGTCGCGAGAATGCGGCGAATCAATTCGCTCTGCTCCGGCTTCCCCTCCACAATCGCAATCGCCTTGCTGCGCCCCGGCTTGATGGCGTCTTCGCGCGAGTCGAGCCGAAGCCCGCCTTTCTTGGCGGCAGGCCCATGACACTTGAAGCACGCCTCGGCCAAGATGGGCCGAATATCGCGATTGAATTCCAGCTTGTCCTGAGCGTCGGCCCCCGAAACGGCGAGACCAAACGCAAGGCAAGCGAACGCAAACTTGTTCATAAGATTCGCACCCGTGACAACAGGCGGCGTGAGAAAGAGGCATCAGGCAGGATACCCCCATTGTCGCGCGAAACCGCCCAAAACGCAAGCGGTCAACCGAAGCCTATTCAATCATGCGATCGAAAGAATTACGGAATTTGCTTGCAGGCATTGCAGAACTGCGAGTAGCGTGTCGGCATCCGGGAGACTACGCATGACGACGTGGCAGCAATTCGCCCGAATGTCGAACGAAGAGCTCAGCCTTCGCAACGTGGCCGAAGTCAATCTGGCGTGTGCTGAAGGATTGCCGGGCGTCGATGCTTCGGTCGTCAATCGTTCGCTTCAATCCCTTGAAGAAGCGGTCAAGCGAACGCGCTAGGCCACGATCAAGCAGATGAACCGCTTCGATCGAAATCCTTCGGAATTTTTCCATTCACGCGAGTACTTCCGTTCGCTTGCCCTCCTGACGGTGTTGCGGCGAGATTGCGGGATTCGCTACAACCCCGACGTCATGGACGAATCGGCGCCTTTCACGCCGGCGGAATCGTTCGTTCATGGGGCGTTGATCGGCAACGGCGGTTCGTGCGCCTCCATGCCTGTCATCTTCGTCGCCGTTGGCCGAATGCTCGGATATCCGCTCAAACTGGTTTCGGCCAAAGGCGCACGATTTACTCACCTCATCGCGCGATGGGATGAAGCGAAAATCGACCGGCACATCCGCTTCAACATCGAAGCAACCTCCCAGGGATTGAGTTGCAATCCGGACGACTACTATCGAATTGGCCGCTACGAACTCGACAAGGAACTTGAACGTCGGGGCCGCTTCCTGGTTTCAAAGTCACCCCGCGAGGAACTCGCTTGCTTCTTGATGGAGCGAGGTTGGTGCTTCCATGAGCTTGGCGGTTGGCGACGGAAAACCGAAGCGTTCGCTTGGGCATTGGGTCTTGCACCTGAGAACGACTTCTATCGCAACACTCTTTTCGTCTCGATCAATGGCTGGAAGCAGGAGATCGTCAAGCGAAAGCCGCGAGGGTTTCCGGAACTGCAAATCGAATCGCCTTTCCGCCGATTTCCGAGAGGCGTTCCCCTGGAAGCTGAGCGGGACATCTTCGCGACGGAAGCGACCGAAAACCTGCTGAACAATCCGGAGCTGGAGCGCGACTTTTGGGCGCCGATGCGTCAGAACAAGCTGTCGGAAGTCCCCAAGTTCGCCGTCGCCGATTTTCACCCGTCAGGGAATTGCAGAATTCGATTCCAAGGCAGAACGACGTTGAAGCGAAATAGCGAGGGAGGCAACCATGTTTGATCCGAGCATCGGCCGGTGGCTGTCGGAAGACCCAATGGGATTCGACGCTGGAGATTCAAATCTGTATCGGTACGTCGGCAATCGGGCAACGATCGAAACGGATCCAAGCGGATACCTTCCGAGTGCCCGGCGCGGCACCTGGATTCGAGGACAGCCGGGAAACGGAGTCTTTCGCTTTGGCGACACACTCCTCAATCGGCTGCGCGGGGTAGTCGGCGCGGAGGTTCGATTCGTCAACAACACTATTCCGCAAGGGGGATTTCCGGCAAGTCGATACTGGCGAGGAAATTCCGCCCTCTCCCGTGTAGACATTGGGCGGATTGACGGAACCAGAGCCGATTTCACCGCTGCCGACCGATTGTTCAGGCAACGAAATCCTGGGATAGCGAGGAGGCCTCCAGGATTCACTTGGCATCACGTCGGCGAACCAGGCTCTACGATTCTGGAACTGGTGGAAACAGGAATTCACTCGACGACAAGCCATGACGGTCCTGCAGCCCCGTTTCGCGCGGCGCGAAGGAATGGTGGCGCACCTCCTGGCGTGGTAAATCCAGCTGTCCGCGGATCCTATGTGATGACGGGCTTAAGAGTCCTGGGATACGTCGGGATGGCATACACGGCTTGGCAAGCCTACGATGAATGGAACTGGCCGTTCGAGGAACGCATCGAAAGAGAGGCCGCAATGTATGGAATTACTCCGAGAAGTTGGTGGCTGATACGAGACAGCGAACCGCCGTGGCCGATGGCTATCAACCGTTTTCTTGGTAACATGACAGATGCCTTCCGCACGAACAACCAGCAAGCGATTGGCGGCATTGAGGGTCTAGGGTTAAATTCTGAGGATTGGACTTCGGTGCGCAGTTTTGTCGCGAACCATCGCTTGTCACGTGTAAGCTCTCCGTTCCTGCTTCAGCAAATCGATGTGCAGATCGCGAAGGCACGACAGCAGGAGAGCTTCTTGGAAGCAATCGAGATTTTGGGCTGGGTTCTCGAGAATTTCGCCGATAGTGTCGACCTCTACACTGAGTATGCGCAACGAATATTCAACAGTCTTGGACCGCGAAGATAACGAGTAATCGGAAAGTGTGCAAGAACGGCCTAGTTGATGGAGGCAGAATGAGCAGCTTGCTCGTGATTGGACTGCTTTTGATTGCGGGAAGCTTGTTTTTCAGCATGCATATGCCGTCCGACGACGAGCATTCCTGGGTTCCTGAAAGGGTAAATCGGCTCAAAGGAGAAATCACCTTTGAAGGCAAGAAGATCGTCGCCGTCAATCTCGCATACGCGAATGCGAAAAACTCCGATATGAGTTGGGTCTCGCGTTTGACTGATCTTCGGTCGCTGGACATTAGCGAAACGAAGGTGTCCGATCTTGGCCTAGCACCGCTCGCCAAGTTGCAAAAACTTCAAGAATTGAAATTGCCTGGAGGGATTACTGACGCGGGAATGAAGAGTTTGACGGAGTTGAAAAGTCTGGAAACCTTAAGCATCGTCTATGCGGAAATAAGCAATACTGGATTGGCCTCCTTGCGTGGGTCAGGATCACTTAAGGAACTCGAATTGTATGGGACCAAGGTTAGCGATCCGGGAGAAGCCTTGAAGGGCCACGGCTTGCATCGCCTTGATTTTTGTTATTCTCCTCTTTCCGCAACGGCGATTGACAATCTTAAGTTGCTTTCGAGCCTCACGGCTTTGAGCTTAGCGGAGGCAAATGTCACGGACACGGAACTTGATCGCGTTTTTCGGCTTAGTCAACTGAAGAAGTTAAACGTTTCGTTCAATGACATCACGGATGCCGGACTGCAGCGTCTGGATGAAATGAAAGCGATTCAATCGTTGTATCTTGGAGGGACGAGAATTTCGAACGATGGGGTTGCGCGTATAGCCCGATCGAACACAATTGAAGATCTTGCGCTTCAGTTCGCTGAAAACATCACGGACGAAGGATTTAGTCATTTAGGCGGCATGACACAACTCAAGTTTCTCAATCTCAATGGAACTAGTATCACTGATGAAGGGCTACGTCATCTCTCCACGCTCACGAAGATGGAAGTCCTTCAACTCGACAACACGAAAATCAATGGTTCCGGCTTTCGCCATCTCAAGGCTATGCGTCGCTTGAAGCACCTCGATCTGGGATTTTCGCCGATCGTCGACGGGTCGCTGACTCATCTAAAAGACTTTCCTGCCTTAGAGAAACTGGGGCTTGTCCAAGCCCATGTCACCGATGCGGGCCTTAAAGCTTTGGCCGACCTGCCTTCGCTGCGTGAACTTCAGATGCAAGGCTCAAACGTTTCCCCGGAAGCAGTCGAAAAGCTAAAGATGACAAGACCCGACATGCTGATCACTCCTTAATGGAGCGGCGGAATGAACCTCGACGCCGAATGCGCGAGTTTGCAGCAACGCGTTCTCCCACCCCAAAGGAAAAGACATTCAGGACTTGGAAGAGCAATTGGGCGTCATTCTTCCTGACTCATATCGAGATTTCTTGCTTGGCTATAATGGGGGCTTCTTCAACGAGCCAAGAAATTTGCTGCCCGGCGCCAGAATGCTGCGGATCGATTGACGCTCCTCCGATCGGCTACACGATCATGGGGGAAAATGATCTTCATGCTCGTCGATCCGACCGGCGAGGGCTGCCGTATCGTCTGATCGGATCCTGATGCGGCTCGAAGAAGTGCGAGCACGATGCCCGGAACTGCGTTTCGGGCAGATGATTGCCGCCATCGGCCTGCTTGCCGAGGATGATACAGGCTTTTCTTTATGGGAAGTCGAAGACGCCGATTTTGGGGCTGCTTTAGCACGCTTTGCCGCGGACATGGCACGACGAGATACAGTCCCTTTAGAACCAGCAGTTGCACCCGGCGGCGACACAGGCCCTGCTCCTTCCGCATTCTCGGATCCCCAACAGCCGCAAAGGCAGCCACGCTGATTCGTTCGGAGGCGACTATGGCAATGAAGAAGGTGGCCCCTGGGGTCAAGATTGTGCTGGTCAAGCAATGGTTGAACAGCGAAAAGGAGGCGCCGTCTTGCGTCTCCTTTTCTCTCGCAGCATTCATTTGGAAGCACCATATTTCACTGAATGGGCCGTCGCAGGTTGAGAGTCAGCACGCCCGGCTTCGGAGAAAAATCCGTAGGGCGCGATCCAGGGCCGGAGGTTGCAAGCGAAAGGGCGATGCGAAGGGAGTCGCCGTTCCATTCGATGATGCCGTGCTGGATTTCGATCTTGTCGAAGCCCGCCTGTCGAGCCACATCGAACCGAACGAGTTTTTGCGAAGCGTCGATACGGAAGCGGACGATTCCCGTTCTGCCGCCGCGAGGACTCATCGAGAATTGGTCCTCCCAGAACTCCGCCGTGAGCTTTTCGATTTCCGCGTCCGGCACGCGAACGCCTTCCTTGTTCATGGAAGAAGCGACCCAGTTCCCCTGAAGTTTCGACCCCAGTTCAGCTTCGGGCAGCAGCGTTGCCTTGCCTTGAGCGACCGCGGAATTGGCGATCACAAACGCGAATGCGACGGCTGCGACGATGCGAAGGCAATTCACGGCTTGACTCCTTAACGCGAAGGTTTCTGAGGGGGAAGCTGAGCCGACATTCGCTTCGCTCTCTTCCCGCTGCCATTACGGAGATAGCCGTCCGCTGTGACAAATGCAGAACGGCTTTTTTTCGATAGGAGCTCCGATACCCTTTCGTCTCGCCTTCAGCCGAACCAGGAGGTCCAGCGGTTTTAGCACGCTGCGAAAGCAAGTGTCGGCGACGGGCTCCACAGATGAATCAATCGACCTCCGGGAAGCTGCGAACACTTGCCTTCCCAGCGTGCCAAGGTCGTTGACATTCGTCTTCGCTCCGTCCATAGTCGATGCGACATCGCATGTTGCCGGCCGTCCCCCCTGCCTTTTCGACGGTCGCCATTGCAGAGGAATCGTCATGCATCTCCGCGCGTTCGTGATGCTCTTGCTTCCCCTCCTGGCGATCGCGTCGCCTCTGACGGCTCAAGACGACGTGAAGCCGGCGAAGACGTATCCGGAATTGCCGAGCGAGATCCCCAAGGAATTCAAGCCGGTTCAGGACACGTTCGACTTCGCCAAACGCACCGCGATGATTCCGATGCGCGACGGCGTGAAGCTGCACACGGTCATTCTCGTTCCCAAGGGGGCGAAGGGGGCGCCGATGCTGCTGACGCGCACCCCGTACAACGCAGTTCGGCTCACGAGCCACGCGTCGAGTTCGCACCTGGGGCCGATGCTCGCGGGCTACGACAACGCGCTCGACGTCATCCTCGAAGCCGGGTACATCCGCGTCGTGCAGGATGTGCGCGGCAAACATGGTTCCGAAGGGGACTACATCGTCAATCGCCCCTTGCGCGGCCCGCAGAACAAGACCCCGGTCGATCACGCCACCGACACCTACGACACGGTTGAATGGCTCGTCAAAAACGTCACGGAGAGCAACGGCAAAGTCGGCATCCTTGGAATCTCGTATGACGGTTTCCTGCCCCTCATGGCCCTGGTCGATCCGCACCCGGCTCTCAAGGTTTCGGTGCCGATGAACCCGATGGTAGACGGCTGGATGGGGGACGATTGGTTCCACTATGGCGCCTTTCGCCAACTCATGGCGCCATGGATTTACAATCAAGTCGCGACGCAGCGCGGCGATGCTCGCTGGTGGCGCAGCCATGCGGATGATTACGACACCTATCTTCAAGCGGGGTCAGCGGGCGAATTGGGCCGGCGACGCGGACTCGATCAACTCGGCTTCTGGAAAAAGCTGACCGACCATCCCGCCTACGACGAGTTTTGGCAGGATCAGGCCCTGGATAAGCTGCTCGCGGCTCAACCGCTCAAAGTGCCTGTGATGCTCGTCCACAGCTTGTGGGACCAGGAAGACATCTACGGGGCGCCGGCGGTTTACAAGACGCTGAAGCCAAAGGATGCCGCAAAGGACAAGGTGTTTCTCGTCCTGGGGCCGTGGAATCATGGGCAGATGATCAACAACGGCAGTTCGCTCGGCGCCATCAAGTTCGGCAGCGATACTTCGCTCCACTTCCGCAAGAAGATTCTGGCGCCGTTCCTCGCTCAATACCTGAAAGACGGGGCTCCGAAAGCGGACATCGCCCCGGTTCATGCGTTCGAGACGGGGACCAACGAATGGCGCCGTCACTCCACCTGGCCGCCGGCGCAGCAGCCGATGGCGAAGCTTCACCTGCGGGCTGGGAACAAGCTGACCCGCGAGGCCCCGAAGCAAGGGGACGCGGAGTACGAGGAGTATGTATCGGACCCCGCGAAGCCGATCCCCTACGTCCGTAGGCCGATCAAAGGGCCAGGCTCCGAAGATTGGCCGCGCTGGCTGACCGACGACCAACGCGATGCGGCCACGCGTACGGATGTGGTCACGTTCGTCTCTGACGTGTTGACGGAGCCGATGAAGATCGCGGGCGAACCGATCGCGAACCTGATCGCTTCAACGAGCGGGACGGATTCGGATTGGGTCGTCAAAGTGATCGATGTATATCCCGACGAGGTGGGCGACGACGCCGCGATGGGCGGCTACCAGCTGATGGTTTCCGCCGACATCTTCCGAGGCCGCTATCGCGAGAGCTTCGCCAAGCCGAAGGCGATCACGCCGGACACGCCCCTCGCGTATCGCTTCGCGCTGCCGACCGCGAACCATGTCTTTCGGCCTGGGCACCGGATCATGGTGCAGATTCAGTCGAGTTGGTTCCCGCTTTACGACCGCAATCCGCAGACGTTCGTGCCCAACATCTTCTGGGCCAAGCCAGGCGACTACCGCAAGGCGATTCAGCGAATCTACCATTCGCCTTCGAACGCCGCCTTCATCGAACTGCCGATCGTCGCGCCAACCGCCCCCGCGAAGAGCCTTCGACGGGAAGAAGAATGAAATCGCCGGCGAACGGATCGCAGAGTCGGGTGGGCATGGTCGTCAGCTGCTTCGTGCGCGTTATTAGTCTAAATTTAGGGATGCACATCTCCTTTTCGCGAGGCAGACACGATGTTGCGCATCTCCGCCCTATGCGTGCTTATTTGGACCAGCGCGACGGAGCGACGCTGTTTTTCGAATGGCGGAATCGATTTTAGGAGCCCTGCATTGTTGCCGCGAGTGTTGGAACCTGAGGTCATGGATTCGGCCGAGGAGGCCCACGACTACGACGCGATGGACCATAGTCAGGTCAATCGCGTCTTCGTGGACGACTTTCGCGCCCTCTACGCGGGGCACGGGCCGGTGCTCGACGTGGGCACCGGCACGGCGCAGATACCGATCGAGCTTGCCAAACGTGACCCGCGGATCACGGTGGTGGGCGTCGATCTCGCGAAGCACATGCTTGCCGTCGCCCGACGCAATATCGATCGAGCAGGTTTGGCGTCGCAAGTGCGTATGGAACAGATCGACGCGAAAGGATTGCCGTTTGGCGATGCGTCTTTCGTCGCAGTCATGTCGAACAGCATCGTGCATCACATCCCGGAACCGCTCGGCGTTCTGAGCGAGATTGCCCGAGTGGTTGGAAAACAGGGCGTGATTTTCGTCCGCGATTTGCTGCGGCCTGCCAATGATGCGGAAGTGCGTCATCTCGTCGTCACCTATGCCGCGGACGCGAATGCCCACCAGCGAGCGATGTTCGATGCATCTTTACGAGCGGCCCTGACGTTGGACGAAATCCGCGACATGGTTGCGTCACTCGGCTTTCCCCGCGAGACGGTGCAGCAAACGAGCGACCGCCATTGGACGTGGTCGCAAGTCGAATAAAATCCGGACGCCACTGGCCATGAATGCAAAAACGAAGCGGGCGGGATGTGAGTCCCGCCCGCTTCGTTTCGAGATCCGCAGTCCGCTTACTTCTTCTTTTCGTCCTTCTTCTCCGGTTCCTTCGGCATGGCGTCCGGCGGGAGGAGGGCCTTGATGAGTGCGCCGCTCGCGCCGTTGTAGACGCGGAGTTGGCCGTCCTGGCTGCCGGTCGCGACCACCTCGCCGTCGGGGGAGGCGCCGATGCCGTAGACGAAGTCGGTGGCTCCGGGGAAGTTTTTCGTGTTGCCGCCGTTGGTGACGTTGAACATCTTCACCGCGTTGTCGCCGCCGGCGGTGAGGATTTCCGGCTTTTTGCCGATGAAGAGCAGGCGAGTCACCTGCTTGGCGTGAGCCTGGATGGTGCGAGCCTGTTCGCCTTTCTCGAAATCCCAAACCTTGACGGTGTTGTCGCCGCCTGCCGAGGCGAGCAATTTGCCGTCGGCCTGCCAACCCACGTCAAGCACATGGTGCGTGTGGCCTTCGAACGACTTCACGAACTTGGCCGAGGGCACTTCCCACACCTTCACGAATTTGTCCGCGGACCCCGTGGCGAGCATCTTCGCATCGGGCGAGAAGGCGACGCCGTAGACGGTGTCGCTGTGGCCGTTCTTGACGTCCATGATCTGCTTCCAGCCGGCCACTTCGAAGATCTTGACTTCGCCGTCGCCCGTGGGGACGCCCCCGCCGGTGGCGAGCAGCTTGCCGTCGAGCGAGAAGGCGAGCGCGACGACATGGTACGCGAAACCGCCGATGCGTTGGACGACCTTGCCGTCTTCCGGGTTCCATACGGTGAGTTGTTGGAAGCTGCCCGAGACGAGCAGCTTGCCGTCGGGCGACCACGTCATCGATTCGACGAGCGACACATGGGCTGCCTTCACTTCCTTGCCGTCCACCTTGGCATCCGGATCGACGAGCGTGCGGACGAACTTGCCGTCCTTCGCCTCATAGACATGGATCTGATTGCCGCGGCTGCCGGCCACCAGCTTCTTGTCGGGGCTGACCGCGACCGCACGCACGGGAACAACATTCGCCGGCGGCAGGCTGACGACCACCTTCGGCGCCTCGCGAACGCCGGTCGGCGCCTTGGCGCCCTGGTCGATCCAGAGTTTCATCAGGGCGAGTTCTTGCGGGGTAACCGGTTCTTCGCCTTTCGGGGGCATGTAGGGCTTCATTTCCTTGTGCACGAGTTTGTACACAAGGCTCTCGCTCCCCTTGCCGGGGATGAACGACAGACCGCGGCGGCCCCCCTTGGCGAGCCCTTCGTAGGTCGCCATATCGAGCTTGCCTTCCTTCACCGAACCGGAATGGCAGGTAATGCATTTCTTGTAGAAGATCGGCTCGATCTCCTTGTCGTAGGAAACAGGGTCGTTCCGCTTGAGATCGACGACCGCGAGCGGTTCCACCTTCTTCGTGTCTTTTTCCTGCGCCGCCGCCAGCGACGGCAACAAGGCGATCAGGCCGAACAGGAACGTCGAACGCATGAGGAAAACTCCAAGGAGGCGATTGTCTTGTTTTACTCCCCTCTCCCCTTGGGGAGAGGGGTTGGGCTTCTTGCTCCCCTATCCCCTTGGGGGAAAGGGGCTGGGGGTGAGGGGTAACAGCGGTGCAAACGCTTGTCTTTCCTCTCAATCAACGCGACTGCCGGCGGGATCTTCGGCGGATGAGAACGAGTCCATGCACCGCTTCAACCCCTCACCCCCTGCCCCTCTCCCCCAAGGGGAGAGGGGGGCCGGAGCGGTTACTTCACCACGTTTACGTTGATCTTCAGATCATGATTCAGCGTCACGTTGCCGTTCACGATGGCGACGGCGCGGATCGTCAGGTTGGATCGCTGGCCTACAGCGCCCGCGGCGGGGACTTTGAACGTCGCTTTCGCATCGGTTTGGCCCGGCGGAATCGTGACTTCGGCCAGCGTGACGCCATTCGCGTTCTCCGGCAACAACGAGACCTTGATCGCTTCGTCGTAGTCGAACTGGCGGGCGGCCTTCAGGGTGACGACGACTTCGCCGCCGAGCTTCAGCGTCGGGTTGCCGTTGTCTACCGTCAGCTTGGCGACTTCCTTCGGAAGTACCGTCACTTCGACCGCGTTCGCGGCAAGGATGGTGTTGGCGGCCTTGGTCTTTTCCTTGGCGGGAGCAATCGTCGGCGCCGGGATTGGGGCGAAGCCGCGGAAGGTGATGCCGTATTTGCCGGGCGGCACGGTCGCGGCCACTGCGAGGTCGGCGGTTTGGTCGTCCTTGCCCGGAGCGAAGGTCAGGGCGCCGAAGGTCAGGCCTGCCGGCAACTCGGCGGGGACCGGCGTTACCTGGAAGTTGCCTTTGAATTCAGGATTCGTCCGCGTCAGCTTCAGCGGAATCTTCAACTTGTCCCCCATGCTGACGACGAACTTGTCCGGCGCGGCCGTCAACTTGCCAGGAGCTTTTTCCGGCCGAACCGCCAAGAGAAATGCACGGTCGAGCCGGGTAATGGCGGGCTGATTCTGCTGCGGTTGCGTCGGCCAACTGATCGTGGCGGGCCGGGCTTCCCGAATCAGTTTGGTTGCTCCGACCGTTGCCGTGCCCATGACCTTCACAGCTCCCGTGAAGTCGGCAGCGCCATCGGCGGCGCTGAGCACCAGATGCACCAGCTTTTGCGTTTTGCCGATCGTCTGAGGCGGGCATGTCACGCCCGCGGGGAGGCCTTCCACCGTAACCGTGACATCCCCCTTGAACCCATCCTTGCGTTCCACATACACGGTTGCATATTGGTTGCCGTTTTGCTGGAGCACCAACGAGTCGTGGCGGTAATCTTCGCCTGGCATCACGAACAGGCGGAAGTCCGGCTTCTCCTGCCCGATGCGGACGGTGTAGACATGGGACACGTCCGGCGTCGTATCGAGGTGGCTTGCGACGAGCAGCTTGTATGTTCCGTCGAGCGGGGCGACGAACTTGAAACTGCCCGGATCGCGGTGGGCGTTGTAGAACGCCTTGATGCTGAGAGTGTCCTGCACGTCGTCCTGCAGCGTGACGTCGGTCTTGCCGTCAGGCGACTTGATGAGGAAGTACATATCCGTCGGCGCCCCGAGCCGATGGCTCAGAACTTCGAGGTTGAACGAATCCCCCTTCTTGGCGTCGAACGCGAACCAATCGCGATCGCGTGCCTTGTCCACGCGTCCCGCGATTTCGCTGGGGACCGTCACCTTTTGCGCTTTCTCTGCCGTGTCGTTGTCGTCGTTCTCAAGCGTAACGGGGCCCGTCGTGAGGCCGATGAAGTAGGGGTTCGAAACGCCGCCCGGACCGGTGATGCGATACTGGAAGCCGTCGGCAACCGCTTGCGTTGGGGCGATGGAGCCAAGCACTTCGAGCTTGCTGGCATCCGCGGGCGCCGTCACGCTGACGACCGCCTTTTCGAGAGGCGCCCCGTTCACCATCGCCTTGGGATCCGGCGTGCCCCCCGGCAGATTACGCCCATACACGGTGATCTGGGCTGGCTTCCCCGCTTCGATCGCGGGCGGATACACTGCTTCGATCCACGGCGTAGGGCCGACCATCAGGCGATAGAAATGGTCGGCGGATCCTGCCGTGTAGGTGAAGTGGTTAAGCCGAATGAAGTACTCGCCGTCTTCCGGCAACACCGTGTCGATCACGCCGTCGCCGCGGGAGAGCGCCCGGCTGTAACCGATCTGACGATTGCCGGGACCAACGAGTTTCATCTCGGGATTCAGTTTGCTGTCGAGCGATTCGGCGAGGCAGACGATGGTGACGCGTTGCCCCTTCTTCCCCGCGAGCAAGTAATAATCGACATCCGTAGGCGCGGCGACGGAACCGCTGATGATGGAGCCGACTTCGATCTTCTGCGCCTGCTCGACGTCGTTGTTCGGTTCCTTCTCGGCCACTTCATTGAGCGTGGCGACATGAAAAACGCGCGGGTTGCTGACGCCGTTCTTGCTGACGATGCGGACGTCGTAGAACCCGGCGGGCACATCGGCGGCAATGGTCACATTGAACTTGGCGATCGGCGGCGGATCTTTCTTCGGCGGATCCTTGACCTTGGGGTCAGGCGTGGGCGGCGGCGGAATCACCGGCGTCCCCTTGATGCCGGGATGGCTGAACCAGAGCGATTGCGGCGTATCGACCTCAGCGCCTGCGAAGGTGGTTTCGACGGACGAACCTGCCTTGCCGCCGCAGGGATTGAGATTGGTCAGGCGCGGCTTGGGCCATTGATTGCCGTTGGCGATTTGCGCGTGCGCGGGAGCGGAAAAGCAAAGAGCCGCGGCGCCGAACGCCAGGGAGAGAAACAGCCGACGCAACATGGAAAGCTCCGAGGACATTCGCATCCGTGGGCGCCCGGCCCGGAGGGATGGATGCGTTCGTTCGCTGGGCTGCGAGGAAGGATCAAGCAAGCGGAGGCAGGCCGAACTTCGATAACCCATGCTACTTCGGCGGGAAAACGCGGTCAAGCGCCCGCGTTGGAATTTGGAGTGATGAGCGAGATTAGGACATCTCGACCATGCAATCGCGTCACGCACTTGTAGGGAACGCCCTCCGTGGCGTTCCGCCTAACTGGACGCGTCCGATTGTTCATCACCCAATATGCAATCGTCTCCCCCGCTTGCGGCTTGGCGATCCGGATGGTCGATCCGGATCGCTACTAAGCCGCAAGCGGTGATCGCGGAATGCGGATGTTGGCGCATGTACGCGCCCATTCAGGCGGAACGCCACGGAGGGCGTTCCCTACAGCGCAAACGGTTACCGCTTGCCTTCGTGGTGGCAGGGCAAATCCTTGATCGCTTCGCAGCCGGGCGGAAGCGTTGCCTCCTCGGCGACGAGGATGGGGAAATCGTCTTTGACGGGGAATCGGAGCCGGCACTTCTCGCATTCGAGGTAGTCGCCGACGAGGACAAGTTTCGCGTTCCGGGGATTCAGCGGGCAGCGAAGAATGTCGAGCAGTTCGGGAGAGATCATGGGGACCGGGGCTCCGCAGCCGTTCGGGGATGGGCATAGCTTAGCCGAAATCCCCGCCTCTGGCGAATGGCGTCAGCGCTGCGGTTCCCAGGTCAAGGTGACCCGCGCCACCGGACCCGCGGTGCGAAGGCGAAGAAAGCCGATCGGATCATGGCCGCTCGGTTCGCGTTCCGGCTGCACGCGATCGGGCGAGGCGGCGAGCCCTGCTTGCCAGTGATAGCTCAGCACGACGACGCCGTTCTCAGGCGCCAAATCCGCGAGCGTCAATCGCTGGCCGTCCGCGTGCACGATCGTCGCCTGGCCGCGCAGCACGAAGCCCTGTTCGGGCTTTTTGAGCACATACAGAAATCCCTTCGCCCCATCCTGGATCGGAATCGCCCGCTCCACGCCGGACCAATCCGCGAACCGCTTGATGGTGGCTGGCGTCCACGCGGCGACCCAGCCGACGTTGTAACGGCGAACATACTCGTCGAGGCTGCGATCGCTCCAGGTGGAGATGTGTCGGCCTTGCAGCATTTCGTCGAGGAAGCCGATCGACGAATGCTCGATCGAGCCATGCGGATCGAGTCCGCCGAGCATGGGCCGTTCGGTCAGCAGCGGCAGCAACGCGGCCCAGTGCGAACTGGTGCGCGGAATGGGCCGATCTTCCCAAAGAATGCGGTGATCGGAACTCGTTTCGAGAACCAATGTGTCCACGATCTGCTTTTGTTCGGGCGAGAGGCCGATCTTCAACGGCTCCGTGCGAATGGAGCGTTGCATGATGCTCGCAAGTTCGCCCCATCCCAGATAGGCGGCGATGCTGCCCGTAGCGCAGGCGCTCGCCAGAAGGATGCGGCCGGTCTTGGAGGAGACCAAACAGCCGACGGTGCGGACCAATCCATATCCCGCGGCCGGGCACGCGAAGCAGAGCGCGGGGCCGAGCAACGCCGAGGTGCCCATCTGCCCGAGCGGTTCCCAGGAGATGCCGAGAAAAGCGAGGACCGTCATGCCGCCGGCGCCCATGAGCAGAAGCCGAGCAGCGGGTCGTTGGCGAGTGCGGTTCATGAGCACGATGCCAAGACTCGCAAGGGCGAGCAAAACGAGTGCGAACCAGCGCTGGCTGCATCCGCCCCACAGAGGCGCTTCCCACAGCGTCCGGAAAGTGCGATGGGCCAGCATGTCGCTGGCGCCTGGCAACGGCGAGCGCAGCCACCAGAACGACACCCAGTCCGTAAGCCAAAAAAGATTGACCGCGAACGCCGCCACCTCCACGACGAGCAGCATCACGTGCCACGTGACGCTGCCGTGGCGTACCCCAGCGCTCAGGTAGTACAGAAGCAAAAGCGGCAATGCGATGGGGAAGAGCAACGGCTGGCAGAACCAACCCAACGCCCCCGATGCAAGCAGCCCCATCCAACTGATCATCCCCGGATGGCGATCATAGCGGATCAGCAACCCCATATGGGCGATCACCGCGAGCGACGCCATCCACAGTTCGAGTTCGCCCGATTCGAGGGCCATCCGCCCTTGGGGGCCCCACCAGATCAAGGTGCTGAGCGCCACCGCCACCGTTCGCCCGCTGAGGCAGAGGCCAAAGCCCCATGCTGCGGTCCAAATGAGCAGAGGCGCGAGCATGCACGCGGCGACGATGCCGAACTTGTAAGCGCGCGGATCGTAGTCCCCGCCGTTCAGGAAGAGAACGACCTCCGCGCCGCGGCTGCCGTCGAAGATGGGCGTTTTGGGATAGCCCGCGGCCTGAGTCCAATCGTAGACGCAGTTGGTCCCCGTTCGGGCCAATGCGTAAGCGCCGCGGTATCCGAGGTAAAGCTGGCGAGGATGCGTGCCCGAGGTGATCGGTTCTTGATTGGCGAGATCGGTCCACGGCGCAACTCCGAACAGGCCAAGCGTCAGCCATCCTTGCCAGGCGAGCAAGGTCGCCAGGCAAAGCAGATTGGCGGCCGCAATCAGCCACGCTCGAGTAGGACTAGTGGGAGCGCACTCCATCGTGCGCGGGACGATAGCGAGCAGGCGTTTCGCGCACAAGGCGACTTCGCCCAACGAGGGCGTTCGGCGGCCATGCGTCTATCGAAACCGGCAATCCGACGATGGCGGGCGTCGAGCCGAAAGGCCGACGTGGAAGCGTACCCCCGCGCGGCTCAATCCACGTCGGGCTAACGCCTCGACGCTCGCCGTCCAAATAGCCGTTCAGCAACGGCGAACTTGACGGTCGGGTTCAGGCCGCGTTGGTCAGTACCAATCGAGGTCTTCCGAGATGCCGCCAAGCGAAACCGCGGCACTTTGCTTCGCAAGAAAAAGTCATGAAACGTCTTCTCTCTGGCCCCTTTCTTCATGAAACAGTATAAGTTACGCTAATACTTTGGAAGAGCGAAGCCCGGTAACGATCCCGCGATTGCCGTCTGAGCTACGCTGCCCAACTCACCACGGATTCCACGGAACTCACGGATGCAGACGGTCTGATCGATGTTATCCGTGCCATCGGCGCCATCCGTGGTTACGGTTTTGCTCACGTTTTTTTCTTTATTGGTACCAAAGCACGTTTTAGACAAAAATAGACCGTTGCGCGTGCGGAGCCCCTTCGGAGTAACGGTTGCCGTGGGCGGCTAAGTTGGCGGCGCTGTTTTCGATTTCGCGGAGGTCGGACTCCGTGAGCTGCACTTCCGCGGCGGCGAGGTTTTCTTGCAGTCGGTGGATCTTCGTTGTTCCTGGGATGGGGACGATCCAGGGTTTGCGGGTGAGTAGCCAGGCGAGGGCGATTTGGGCGTGGGTAGCGTTCTTTTGCGTGGCGATGCGGGTGAGAAGGTCCACGAAGGCCTGGTTATCCTTCCGATTCTCGGCCTCGAAGCGCGGCGAGGTGTTGCGGAAATCGGTTGGGCCGAACGGGGGGGACGCATCGATCTTCCCGGTGAGGAAGCCTTTGCCCAGCGGGCTGAACGGGACGAAGCCGATGCCCAGCTCTTCGAGCGTGGCGAGAATCTGCTCCTCGGGTTCGCGCCACAGGCAACATTTGGTAGCGCGATATTTCAGGTCGAGTGACGGCTGTCTATGCCCGACGTCTTCGAGGTCATCACAAAGCGATTGACTGCGGGAGGGCACGTTCGGGCGCCGGATCGCTAAGCGGCAAGGGGGGATCGCGGAATGTGGACACGTGAGCTGCACGCGCCCGGTCGCGCGGAACGCCGCGGAAGGCGTTCCCTACAGGCGAATCACATCGCGGCGCGACGCGCGGGGCCGGCGGCTTCGATGCAGGCGCCCGCGGTGGGGAACATCTTCGCGGGGCTGCAGCGGTTCTCGGGATTGAATGCCGACCGCAGGCGGACCATCATCGACAGGTCGTCCGGCGTGAACAGCTTGGGCATGAAGTCGATCTTTTCGACGCCGATGCCGTGTTCGCCGGTGACGGAGCCGCCGCAGGCGATGCACTCGTCGAGAATTTCGCGGCTCGCATCCATGACCCTTTTCACCTGGGCCGGATCCCGTTCGTCGAAGAGCAGGATCGGATGGATGTTGCCGTCGCCGGCGTGAAAGACGTTGGCGATGCGTAGATCGTACTTTCGACCGATGTTCTGAATGACGCGCAAAATGTGCGGCAACTTCGTCCGGGGAACCACGCCATCCTGCGTGCAATAGCTGGGCGCCAATCGGCCCACGGCGCCGAAGGCTTGCTTGCGGCTCTTCCAGAGCAGCAGTCGCTCAGCTTCCGTGTTGGCTCGCCTCACTTCGCGGGCGTTGTTCTTCTTGGCGATCGCTTCGATCCGCTCGGCGTCCTTGTCGAGTCCCGCTTCGAGCCCGTCCACTTCCATGATGAGCACGGCCCCCGCATCGAGCGGGAAACCGAACTTGAACGCCTCTTCGACAGCCTTCAGGATCAGCTTGTCGAGCAGCTCTAGAGCGCCCGGGATGATGCCGGCGCCGATGATGTCGCTGATCGTGTTGGTCGCGTCATCTATCGACTCGAAGACGCCCAGCAGCGTGCGGAACGCTTCCGGGTTGCGCGTGATGCGAACCCACGTGCGCGATGCGATGCCGAAGGTGCCTTCGGACCCGACGATGACCCCGGTCAGATCGTAGCCCGGACGATCTTCGATCGGGCCGCCGGTCGTCGCTACTTGGCCGTCCGGCATCACGAACTCGACGCCGATGACATGGTTGACGGTGACGCCGTACTTCAGCGTGTGCGGCCCGCCGGAGTTGGTGGCGACATTGCCGCCGATGGTGCAAGCGCCCTGGCTCGATGGGTCCGGAGCGTAGTGGTAGCCGTGCGGCTTGAGGTGATTCTGCAGCCAAAGATTGACGACGCCCGGCTCAACCACGGCATAGCGATCGCGGGAATTGACTTCGAGGATGCGCTTCATGCGAGTGAGCGAAATCATGACGCCGCCGCCGACGGGCAAGCACCCGCCTGCAAGGCTCGTCCCGGCTCCGCGCGGCAGAAACGGGACATTCGCTTCGTTGCAGATCCTCACGATCCGCACGATTTGCTCGGTGGATGTCGGGAAGACGACGACGTCCGGCTTGTTCTTCTCGATGGTGTAGCCGTCGCATTCGTAGACCACGAGCTCGCTGGGCGAGGACAGCATTCCTTCGGGGCCGACGACCTGCTTCAAGCGATCCAAGAGCGTCATCACCGCAGTCATGCCTTCTCCATCCGGTTTGCTCCGCTCTCCCCTCTGGGGAGAAAGGCTGGGGGTTGAGGGGAATAAGCGGTGCACAAGGTTCATATCGTGCACCAAGCCGCAGGGCAAGCGCAGCGCACCCTGGGGGGCGCGCCTGCGGACTGATCCCCACCGTGCGTTCCGCTTAGGCGAGCGGCAGGAGCTCGTCTACCTCCCTCTCCCTCCGGGAGACCGGGAGAGGGTTGGGGCGCCTTTTCTCGCCCAACGCCGCGTCGCACGCCCTCACCCCCGGCCCCTCTCCCGGACTCTCCCGGAGGGAGAGGGGAGAAATGCAGGCGCCGCTCGCCTTACGATGGGGGTTGGCGGAGAATAACATACTACTGCATCGCTCACTCCCCTCGCCCCGAGCCCCTTCTTCCGGAGGGAGAGGAGCCAGATGGGCCGTCGCGCATTCGCTGCCCGACGATCAACAGACATCGTCTCTTTTGCGTGCTGCCAGGCGATGAAGTTCGACGATTCCCGCGGTCGGCCTCTCGGTTGCCGCGACCTTTTCCGTCTCTTTTCGGCGAAGCCAGGCGAATTGCCGAACCCGCAAGGAAGACTGTGCCGCTTCCTTTTTCTCGTCCTTCTTCTCTTCTTTTTTCTCCTCCTTCTTCTCGTCCCCTTTCTTCTCCGGCTCCTTCTTCTCCTCGTCCGTTTTCGGTTCGTCCTTCTTCTTCGGCGTCACGACGGTCTTGATCACGAGGGGCCGAACGAAATCGCGGCAGCGGAGGCAGAGCACTTGGCCGTCGTGGGCGGCGAGGTAGATGCGATCGGTCCATTCGTTGGGAACGAGAAGGATCCAATCGCGCATGTCGAGCTTCGCCATCGTCGCTCCGCGCCAGCCGTCAAGCACTAGTAACTTTCCCTGGCGGTCCATCGCGTAGACGTATTTGCTGTTGGTCGCCAAGTAATTCGCGCCGTCCGGGTTCGACCAGTAAACCTTGCCGCTGGTCCGTTCGAGGCGGGTGAGCCCTTGCTTCGCCTTGACGAAGATGTCGTTGTCCGTGGCGAACGGCTGGCGATCGATTTGCTGCCCCGCCAGGAACCGCCACAGAATACGCTCGGTGTTCATGTCCACCGCGTAGACGACCGAATCGAGGGAGCCGAGGTACGCGATATTCTTGTACTGCCCGGCAGGAGCGGTGATGCCGCTGTTCGTTCGAAATTCGAATCGAATGATATTTTCGTACTTGTTGTAAGAGAGCAATCGGCCATCCGAAGAAACCATGCCGAACTGACCCGTGGAGACGAGCGGGGGTTGATCGTATTGCACCTTCACTTCCAGGCCGGACCAGCGAAGCTCCGGCTGAGGCGAATCGTTCAAGGAGCCGAACGCTTCGATGTCTTCCGGCTTTCGCGCGGCTTTCTTGGCCAGCAATTCATACTGCGGCACATCGTACGTAAGAATTCGGTTGCCCATCGGAATGTAGAGCCGTTCGTCGTCCGCCGTGGGGCCGGCGGAAGGGACGAATTCGAGCTTGAAGCCGACGACTTTTTCCTTGTTGGCCGGATGAAAATGATAAACGCGATGCCGGCCGGTTCCACGCTCCAGGATGTAGAGCATGTCGCGGCGCGTCACATAGAGCGAATAAGCGTTATGAGCGACGGGTTGACTGTTCCAGTAGGGAGGGCCAATCTGGGCACGCCATTGCACATCGCCGGTTTCGCCGTCGAAGAGCACCAGCGAGCCCCCCGCGGTTTGCACCGCGAGCTGAAGAATGCCGGTGTCGGGATGCGCGAGAAGCTGCAGGTGGGCGAGGTTGTCGCGGTTGCCGTCGAGCTTGACTCGGCCATGCCATGCGACTTCGAGGTTCATTCGCTCCAGCGCTTCGCGCTGCGGGACGCTGGGACGCGTGAGGATGCGATAGTCGGGCTGCGCCTGCGCCATCGTCGCAATCGTCAGGCACAGGATGCACGTCAGAATCAGCTTCCGCATGGCAATGCTCGGCAAGGCGCGAAGTGTCCCCAATGCAGTCTATCACGACGCTGTTCAGACCGGAGCGGGCATGGACCGCTTGGATCCTGCAATCTTGCTTCAGCCCGCAGATTCAATCGCTAGATTTGGCAAACCATGCAGAAAACGCAGGGTGCCTGCCGGAGCTTTCGCCGAGGCGAGGCGAAAATCGCTTAAGGTGTTATCACTTCTTGCCGAGACGGCGTTTCGCCTGAAAGAACTCGCTGAGCAACCGACTGCACTCCTCCCCCATGACGCTTGGCACGATCTGGCAGCGGTGGTTGAGCCGATCGTCGGAAAGGATGCGGTAGAGCGATTGGCAGGCGCCCGCCTTCGCATCGATGGCGCCGTAGACGACCATCGGAATGCGAGCCAGCACGATGCCCCCCGCACACATGGCGCACGGTTCGAGCGTGACATAGAGGACGCAGTTTTCGAGTCGCCAATCTCCTAGAGCCTGAGCGGCCTGGGTGATGGCGATCATCTCGGCATGGGCGGTGGGATCCTTCAGCGTCTCGCGTTGATTGTGAGCGCGAGCGATCACGCCGCGCTGCAGGGAGACGATGACGCAGCCGATGGGAACCTCATCCTCGGCGAAGGCCGTCCGCGCTTCGTCGAACGCCATGGCCATGTGTTCGAGGTGAAACGGATGACGCGGGTCGCTCAGCAGCAACGAGGTTTGCTGCGAAGGGAACTCGAAATCGGGCTCATCGATCATCCGCTTCCTTCTTCGAAGATTGGCGCCATCTGATTGAGCTTGCGATTCAGCAGCAAAACATCGGTTTGCGTGAAGAAGTGCAATCGTGGTCGCCCCTCTCCCCTTGAGGGAGCTCTCCCGGAGGGAGAGGGGAGGGAGAGGGGTGCCGTCACCCAATGTTCCGCATGAGGGTATCTGAGGGCGCCATCTTTGTCGTTTGTGCGTGACGATACCCCTCACCCCCGGCCCCTCTCCCTCAAGGGGAGAGGGGAGAAATGCAGCCGCAGCCTTTGATTACACGAACGCCTGCCCCGTGGGCTTCACCGTCACTTCCGGAATCGACACGTGCGGCGGCTGGCTGGCGACGAACACCACGGTGCGGGCGATGTCTTCCGGCTTGAGAATGCGGGCCCGATGGTCTTCGCTCACCGGCGTGGGACGAAATTCGAGGATCGGAGTATCGACTTCGCCCGGGTAGATATTGGTGACACGAATGCCGCTCGCCATCTCCTCCGCATGCAACCCGATGCCGAGCGCCCTCATGCCGAACTTCGAGGCAGCATACGCGATCCCACCCAGCGGCGACGCCCGCAAGCCGGCCACGCTGTTGATGTTGATGATCAGGCCCTCCTTGCGCTCCAGCATCGCGGGAATCGCATAGTGGATGCAGTAGAAGGCGCCGTCGAGATTGGTGCGGATCACCTGCTGCCAGCTTTCCGGCGTCAGCTCGCGGAAGGTGCGTTCCTTGAGATTGGTCCCCGCGTTGTTCACCAGGATGTCGATTCGGCCGAACTTTTTCACGGTCGCTTCGACGACCGCCTTCGCTTGTCCCGGCTCCGCCACATCGGCGACGAAGGTGAAGATGCGTTCGGTACCCAGATGTTTGGCCGCCTCATCGAGCTTCGCTTTGTTGCGTCCCGTGATGGCGACATTCGCGCCTTGCTCGAGGAAGAGCCGGGCGGTGGCGAGGCCCATGCCGCTGCCGCCGCCGGTGATGAGGACAGTCTTGCCGTCAAATGTCGCCATGATCGGACCTCGAATGAAATGGTTGTCCGCGGTTGGGAGGGCGAGGCGGGCGAGGCTCCTGCCGAGCCGCGGGACATGTTTCCTGTGTCTAACGCCGATTTTTCCGCAGTTTTCTGCAACACCGGCTCGGCAGGAGCCTCGCCCTTCCAACGGACGCGAGCCATGTGTTGCAGTACTACAACTCCCCGCGGAAGAGGGCGCCGAGGCGATCCATCCCCTTGTTGATCTGCTCGACGCTGGTCGCGAACGACAGCCGGGCGTAACCCTCGGCTCCGAACGCCGATCCCTGCACCAAGTTCACGTGAGCCACCTCGAGAGCGACCGCACAGAAACTCGCGGAGTCGGTGATGGGCCGACCGGCGAGCGTCTTGCCGAACCAGGAGGAGACGTTGAAGAAGGCATAAAACGCGCCGTCGGGCATGGTGCAGCGGATGCCAGGCAATTCGTTCAGTCGTTTCACAACGAGATCACGCCGCTTGACGAACTCCGCCCGCATTTGGCCCACGCATGCTTGATCGCCTTCAAGGGCGGCAATCGTCGCCAGTTGGCTGACGCTCGAAGGGCAGCTCGTTTCCTGGCTCTGCACCGTATCCATCGCCTTGACGACATGCGCCGGGCCGATCGCCCAGCCGATGCGCCATCCAGTCATCGCGTAGCTCTTGCTGACGCCCGAAATGGTGATCGTGAGATCGGCGAGGCCGGGGCGTAGGGTCGCGAAGCAGGTTGCCTTGGCGTCGCCGTAGACGAGTTGTTCGTAGATTTCGTCGCTGATGACGCCGATCTGCTTTTCGATGCAGATGTCGGCAATCGCTTCCAGTTCCGCCCGCGTGTAGACGCTGCCGGTTGGGTTGCTTGGCGAATTGAGCATCACAAGCCGAGTCCGCGGCGTGATGGCGCTACGGAATTGGACCGGCGTCATCTTGAAGCCGTTCTCCTCGGTGGTGGGCACGAGGATGTAGGTCGCGCCGGTCATTTGCACGAGGTCGCTGTAGCTAACCCAGTACGGCGTCGGGATCATCACTTCGTCGCCAGGGCCGACCATTGCGGCGAGAGCGTTGTGCAGCGAGTGCTTGGCGCCGTTCGAGACGATGACCTGCTCAGGCTTGAACTCGATGCCATAGGTTCGCTTGTACCACTTCGCGACGCACGATTTCAGTTCGGCAAGACCGCCCGCCGGCGTGTAATGGGTGTGGCCTTGCTGCATCGCCTTGTGGGCCGCATCGCAAATGTGGGCGGGCGTGTTGAAGTCGGGCTCGCCGAGGCTGAAGTCGTAAATCGTCTTCCCTTCCGCCTTCAAAACGCGAGCCTTGGCCCCCGCGGCCAACGTCGCGGAAGGCTTCACGGCGGCGGCCATCTTGGAAATGGGTAGCATCGAAAAACCTCAAACTGACCCTGGTTAGCCGCGACGCGCAGCGGAGCGCGGACAAGATGCCATGTGATCGCAGGGTTCGCTGACCGCGCTCCGCTGCGCGTCGCGGCTAACCGGGGACGGAAACTCGAAATCCAGTCTTCTTCCAACCGTTCGGAGGCCTATTGTATGGATTGAGGTGAACGCCATGACTGCCGTCGAATCGCCGAAAACCGTCTCGTGGACGCGCCGCCATCTGCTGGGGTTGGAGGATCTTTCGGCCGCGGAATTGCGGGCGATCCTCGATCATGCGGAGACGTTCGCGAGCGCCAGCCAACCGCCTCGAGTGAAGCGATCGGGCCTCACGGGGCGGGTGGTCGTCAATCTTTTCTTCGAACCCTCCACCCGCACCCGCGTCAGCTTCGGCCTCGCCGCTCGCCGATTGGGCGCGGATGTGCTCGACTTTTCGTCCTCCGGGTCCAGCACCAGTAAGGGCGAAACCTTCATCGACACGGCGAAGAACATCGAGGCGATGGGGGTCGACCTCATGGTCGTTCGCCACGCTTCCTCCGGGGCGCCTCACCTTTTGGCCCAGCATGTCGATTGCGGCATCGTCAATGCCGGCGACGGCGCCCACGAACATCCGACCCAGGGCCTGCTCGACATCTTCACCATCCGCCAAAAGCTGGGCCGGGTGGACGGATTGACCGTCGGCCTCGTCGGCGACATCGCGCATAGCCGGGTGGCACGAAGCAACATCCACGGCTTGCTCAAGCTCGGCGCCAAGGTCATCGTCTGCGGTCCGCCGACCCTAATGCCGCAGGCGATCACCAAGTTCGGCGTCGAAGTTTCTCACGATCTGGATCCGATCTTGCCGCGTTGCGACGTCATCAACATGCTTCGCATCCAATTCGAACGACAACGCAACGGCCTGTTTCCTTCCATTCCGGAATACGCCCGGCTCTTCGGCATGAACGTGGAACGCCTGCGGAAAGCGAAGCCGGAACTTTTGCTGCTTGCCCCCGGCCCCATCAACCGCGGTGTGGAAATCACGCCGGAAGCCGCCGATGGGCCGAACTCGGCGATCCTTGAGCAAGTGACGAACGGCCTTGCCGTCCGCATGGCGGTGCTGCATCTGCTCAGCGGCCAACCCGCGGATCAGTGATCTATGTAGCCCTCTCGCTCCGCGAGAGGTAAGCGGATGAATGCCGCGCGATCGCATGGCGCACAGCCGCTTACCTCTCGCGGAGCGAGAGGGCTACATAGGCCGCCTACAATGAAGGAAACGGCGGGGAGCGGCCATGGGCATCGATTCGACGGCTTTGGAGAAGCGGACGCGGGCTTACGGCGAAGAGCTGTTCGCCCGCATCGAGCGCTCGGGGCCGATCCTTCTGTCCCCCTCTTGGTGGGACGACCGCCTCATGGAATGGTCCATGGCCAACGAGGCGGTGAAGCTGCAGCTCTTCCGCTTCATCGATGCCCTGCCGCTGCTCCGCGAACCCAAATCGATCAGCCGCCATCTCCGCGAATATTTCCACGCCGGCGGCGACAAAGTCCCCGGCCCGATACGTCTCGCCACCGACTGGATGCCTCGGCGTGGCCTCGGCGCCAAACTGCTCGCATGGTCGGTCCGCCGCAATTCATCACGCCTCGCCCGCCGATTTATCGCGGGGACCGATGTGCCGGAGGCGATCGACGCCGTCGCGAAGCTGCGGGCCAAGAAGCTTGCGTTCACCGTCGATCTTCTCGGCGAAGCCACGGTCACGGAACCGGAGGCGGAACGATATCAACAGCAATACCTGGATCTGATTGATGGCCTGACGGATGCCGTCAACGGTTGGCCGGAGATCCCCGAGATCGACCGCGATGCGGAGGGCGTGTTGCCCCGCGTCAATGTGTCGATCAAGCTGTCGTCGCTGTTCAGCCAGTTCGATCCGATCGACCCGATCAACACCAGCAGCATCGTCCGCGATCGCCTGAGGCCCATCCTTCGTGCCGCCCGGCGACGCTCGGCGTTCGTCAACGTGGACATGGAGCAGCATTCCTACAAGGACATGACGCTCCGCATCTTCAAGGAACTGCTCGACGAGCCGGAGTTTCGCGATTGGCCCGACGTCGGCATTGCGATCCAGGCTTATCTGAACAGCTGCGAGAAGGATCTGGCCGATCTCGCCGAGTGGGCGAAACGCCGGGGTACGCCCGTGTGGATCCGGCTCATCAAGGGAGCCTACTGGGACTACGAGAATGTGATTTCCGCCCAGGAAGGTTGGCCCCTGCCGGTCTTCCGACGCAAGCCGGAGACGGATGCGAATTACGAGCAGATGTCGCTGTTTCTGTTGCAAAATCATCGCCTGCTCCGCCCCGCCTTCGGCAGCCATAACGTCCGCAGCCTGGCTCATGCGATGGCGGCGGCCGACCTTATGGGCCTGCCGCCGCGAAGCATCGAGATTCAAACGCTCTACGGCATGGCCGACCCGATCAAGCAAGCCCTCGTCCGCCTCGGCCAGCGTGTTCGTGTTTATGCCCCATTCGGACAATTGCTGCCGGGGATGGCGTATCTGGTTCGCCGACTGCTTGAAAACACCGCCAACGACTCCTTCTTGCGAGCCTCGTTCACGGAGCATGTGCCTGAGGAGAAGCTGCTCATGAATCCGCTCGTGCATCTCAACGGCCAAGAAAGCTCCGCCCCACCGCGTGAGCCGGACGTGTTCCGCAATGAGCCAGTACTTGATTTCGCGATCGAGGAACATCGGGACGCAATCCCGGCCGCCCTTGCGGAGGTGCGCAAGCAGTTCGGCAGGACGTATCCCCTGGTGATCGACGGCAAAGCCATCACCTCGCCCAAACCGATCGAGGTCCGCAACCCTTCGCATCTGCGCGAAATCGTCGGCACCGTCAGTGCTGCGACTCCCGAGCAAACGAAGCAGGCGATCGAAGCCGCTGCTCGTGCGTATCCCATGTGGCGCGACGTCGATCCCAACGAACGAGCCGATCTGCTGGTTCGGCTCGCTCAGCGCATGCGGGAACGGCGGGCGGAACTGATCGCGTGGGAAATCGTCGAATGTGCCAAACCCTGGCGCGAAGCGGATGCGGATGTGGCCGAGGCGATCGATTTCTGCGAATATTACGCCCGCGAAATGCGCCGGCTTGCAACGCCTCAAAAGGTCGAACTGCCCGGCGAAGACAACGCCAACTTCTACGATCCGCTCGGCGTCGCCGTCGTCATCGCGCCCTGGAACTTCCCCCTCGCCATCGTGACCGGGATGACAGCCGCAGCCTTGGTCACGGGCAACACCGCCATCATCAAGCCGGCGGAGCAATCGTCGATCGTCACGGCGAAACTGATGGAAATGCTGCAAGAAGCCGGCGCGCCGCCTGGCGTCGTGCATTACCTTCCTGGTATCGGCGAAGAGATCGGGCCGACGCTTGTGGAGCATCCCTCGGTCGCCTTGATCGCTTTCACCGGCTCGCGCGGCGTCGGCACGATGCTGCATCGCGAGATGGCGAAGATGGGTCCGGGCAACACGCAATTCAAACGCCTGATCGCGGAACTCGGCGGCAAAAACGCCATCATCATCGACGACGACGCCGACCTCGATGAAGCCGTGCTCGGCGTCGTCGCCAGCGCCTTCGGCTACTCAGGTCAAAAGTGCTCCGCATGTTCCCGCGCCATCGTGCTGGCGCCGATCTACGATGTATTTCTCAACCGCCTGATCGAGGCCACGCGGGCACTCAAGATCGCTCCCGCGGAAGATCCGGGTTGTCGCGTGGGACCGGTGATCGAGGCAGCCGCACGCGAACGCATGCTCAAGTACATCGAGTTCGGCAAGCAGCAATCACGGCTCGCGTATGCAGGGGATCTTGGTTTCCTCGTCAACGAAGGCCATTACCTCGCGCCGCATATTTTCGCCGAGGTGCCGCCGACCGCCGCCATCGCCCAGGAAGAAATATTCGGCCCCGTGCTCGCCGTCATGAAGGCGAACTCGCTCGACGAAGCGCTAAGCATCGCCAACGGCGTGGACTACGCCCTTGTCGGCGGCTTCTTCTCGCGCAGCCCGGAAAATATCCGCCGCGTTCGCCGCGAGTTCCGCGTCGGCAATCTCTACATCAATCGCAAGATCACCGGGGCGATGGTGTCGCGCCAGCCGTTCGGCGGCTTCAAGATGTCGGGGTTGGGAACCAAAGCCGGCGGCCCCGAGTATTTGCAGCATTTCATGGCGCCGCGCTGCGTGACCGAAAACACGATGCGCCACGGCTTCGCCCCCGACGCCGGTTGACTCCCCCTCTCCCCAAAGGGGAGAGGGGTTCTATGTAGCCCTCTCGCTCCGCGAGAGGTAAGCGGATGAATTCCACGCGTTCGCATGATTCTTTGCCGCTTACCTCTCGCGGAGCGAGAGGGCTACATAGGGGAGCCGGACCAACATGATGCCGCGATTGCTGTTGATCGAAACGTCTCATCGCCGCGGCTGGGTTGCCCTCGCGCAAGGAGAACGCGTGCTCGGCATGCGACATCTCGAGGAATCGCGCCGCCACGCGCGCGACCTTGTCCCCTTGGCGAAAGAACTGCTCGACGAACAGGGGTGGAAGCCTCGCGACCTGGAAGGCGTCGTCGTCGATCGCGGGCCCGGCAGTTACACCGGTCTCCGCGTCGGCATCATCTCGGCGAAGACTCTAGCATATGCGGTCGGTTGCCCGCTCGTTGCTTATGACGCCTTCGATGCGATCGCGGAGCAATCGCCAAATGCGTCAACGATCGATGTGATTGCCGATGCACAGCAGGAAAAGGTCTACGTGCAACGCTTCCGCCGCGACGGAGAGTCGGTGAAGGCGGTAACGGAGCTAGCGATCATCCCTGTCGCGGAGTGGATGATGCGATTGCAAGTCGGGCAAACGGTCAGCGGGCCAGGATTAGAGCTGTTTCGCGAGCGATTGCCGTCTTCGGTCGTAGTTGCCCCCGAAGACGCGTGGACGCCGCTGCCCGCGACGGCGTTGCGACTCGCGTTGGCTCGATTGCAACGCGGCGAGCGTGATGATCCCTTTTCGCTCGAACCGCTCTATCTTCGTCCCAGTTCCGCGGAAGAAAACTGGAAGAAGTAGTGCCACAATCGCTAAGCCGCAGGCGGCGGTCAATGCATCTGTAGATCGGGCAAGTTGCCCTGCGCGTCGTACGTCCAATCGACGGGGCCCAGCACCTCGAACTTCGTCTGCGGCTGCAGCTCCTTGAGGCACGGTTCGGAAACCTCGACATACTCCAGGTGAAGCGTGTTGCGAATGCGTTGAATCCGGGCCTCTTGCGGTTCGCGTAGGCCCAGGATGCGTAAGGCGTTTTCAATGACCTGGCGGTCCTCCTCGTAATAGACCGGGATATTCGCTCCTTGCGGATAGCCGCTGGTCACGCAGTTGAGCACGGTGTCGCGGTGATTCATGGCGCGTACGAGCCGAGCGGTCGTGAAGTCGGCGAAGCCGATCCCGGCGGCGTTGCCGTGCGTGTGGGCGGAGAGGCCGCGGATGAAGATGTGCCGCATGTCCGGCTGATCGGCGACGCTGTCGGTTTTGAGCGCCCGTTTGCGGCCCACCACATTGGTATCCATGCCGGAGCCGCTGATTTCCTTGCCGATTTCGTCGATCACCAAGAGATCCGCCTTGGCGAACGGCAACCGGGCGAGCCATTCTTTCGCTTTGCCGAGCAGCCGCTCTTCGACGGGCTCGAACTGGCTCGGCGCAGCCGCTTCGATGAGGGCGGTTTGTTCGTAGCCGTTTTCGACGGTGGCGAGGCCGAAGAGGATCGGCGCCTTGGCCCGCATGATTCGGCTCACCGAACGCACGACTGGGTCGTAGGGATGATCGAGCAGCACGCGGTGATACCAGGCCGCTCCGGCTTGCTTGCCCAGGCCGATCATCATCATCTTCAGCCAGCCGCTCTCGATCGCGCCGTTGTAGCTGGTGTGCGGCTTCACGCGGGCCACGACGCCGATGTGATCGGCCGTGGATGCGATCTTGTCGAGCCACACCGGCCAACCTTCGGGCGTGCGGCCGATCTCGACGATTTCCATCGAACTGCGAATCGGGGCGCCGACGGCATCCTCGGTGATGCCGTAGCTTTCGAGCACCTTCTTCTGTCCCTCGGCCGTGCTTCCGCCGTGGCTTCCCATGGAGGGAACGAGGAACGGCTTGGCGCCGAAGCCGCGGAGGAAATCGACCGCGGCTTTGAGGATCACCGGAATGTCGGCGATGCCGCGGCTGCCTGCGGTGAGGGCGACGGTTTGGCCGGGCTTTATCTTCGAGCCAAGTTCGAGCCGGCTCATGCTGGCCGAGACCGCGGCGGGGATGTCGTCGATCTTCGGCCCGCCGAATGTTTGACGAAGACGAAACAGACGCGGAAGTACGACAGCCACGGCAGTATCCTCATGGAGAAGGGCGATGGTCATTATGCGAATGGCCGGGGCGAACCACAAGGAAGACCACGTCTCCGGTTGCCAAGCGAAACTTTCCGTCCCTTCAATCGTCTATTCATTGAACGTCTTCAACATCGAAAGAGAGCAAACGAATGCAAGCGAAATGGATGCTCAGCGTGGCGGCACTAGGCGTATGGCTTCTGACGGCGGGCGCCGTGCATGCCGAGGCAGCCAAGCTGGAACTCAAAATCGTCGGCGTGGCCGAGAAGTATGAGCTGGACCGCGGCGGAAAAACCAAGGAAGAGTACGAGAAGTCGCTTCAGGGCGGCAAACGTCTCGTCAAGGCGCCGGCTCCGCCGAAGGTCGATCTTAAGCTGCAAATCGTCAACGCCGGAAAGGAAACGGTCACCCTCTTCGTCGGAGGCGATCCGAATGTGGTCACATTGAATTTGAAGGGCCCGGGGGTCGTCGAGGTGACGCCGGCCATCGCCATGACGCGCGAGTTTCGGCTCCCAAAGGCGGTGAATATCGAACCCGGGAAGGCTTTCGACATCCCGTTGCCGAAACTCTCCGATGGGCTTCGCGGCGTAAGCCGCAATGTCTACTGGACGGAAGAAGGGGAGTACACGCTCACCGCCAGCTACACGCTCGGAGGCGAAGGGGGCGAACCGGGCGGTCGGCTGCAGTCCGCTCCGGTGAAGATCAGGGTCGAGCTGAAGAAATAGGCGTTTCTCCTGCGGCGAGCAGCCGCTGTTAGGCGGCTGGTAGAGCGTCCGCAGGAGTCTCGTGATGCCCAGCCGGCTTGCCGTTGTGGCCGGCCGTTGTGGCACGGTCTCCGACCGCCTCACACGGCCCGACCGAAGGTCTCTATGAAGCGCCCGAAGGCCTCGTTCACGTCCGTTGTCAAAAACACAAAGCAACTGCAACCACGGATGGCGCCGATACCACCGATCAGACGGTCTTCATCCGTGCGCTCCGTGTTATCCGTGGTGTGCGCCGTGCAAAGGCGCTGGTTTTCAGTGGGTGCGAATCCCACCCGGCAGCTTGGTCATTCTAGC
>JAIEPT010000019.1 GCA_019748295.1 Gemmataceae bacterium
GAAGGGAGAGGGGAGCCAGAAGCAGGCCCCTCTCCCGGGGGGAGAGGGGAGCCGGACTCTCCCTGCGGGAGAGAGGCCAGTTCGCCCATCTTCACGAACCATTGGTCCGAGAGCAGCGGCTCGATCGGCGATTTGCTGCGGTCGCTGTACTTCATCGGAATCTCGCGGTCCTCTTTTCCCTCGAAGAAGCCGAGCGATTCCATGTCGGCCACCACGGCTTCGCGCGCCTTGTAGCGGTCGAGGCCCTGGTACTTGCTGCCGTTCTCGTTGATGGTGCCGTCGGGGTTGAGAATGTTGATCATCCCAATGTGCGGGTTGCGGGACCAGCAGGCGTAATCGTTCGGATCATGGGCCGGCGTCACCTTCACGCAGCCGGTGCCGAGCTTGGGATCCGCCAGCAAAGCATCCGCGATGATCGGGATCTCACGGCCCACGAGCGGAATCGTCACCTTCTTGCCGATGAGGTGCTTGTAGCGTTCGTCGCTCGGATGCACGCACACGGCGGCGTCGCCGAGCATCGTTTCGGGGCGCGTGGTGGAGAAGCGGATGAACGTGCCTTGCTCGCCCACCACCGGATACTTGAACGTCCAGAAACTTCCCTTGATGTCTTCCGTGTAGGTTTCGTCGTCGGCCACAGAGGTTTGGAGCTGGGTGTCCCAGTTCACAAGGCGTTTGCCGCGGTAGATGAGGCCGTCGCGGAAGAGGTTGAAGAAGGTTTGCCGCACGGCGCGGGCGCAGGTTTCGTCGAGCGTGAAGCGGGTGCGTTCCCAATCGCAGGAGCAACCCATGCTGCGAAGTTGGCCGAGGATGCGGGCCTCGTATTTGTCCTTCCATTGCCAGATGCGTTTCACCAGTTCGTCGCGGCCCAGGTCGTGGCGCGTCTTCTTTTCCGTCTGCATCACGAGCCGTTCCACCACGGCCTGCGTGGCGATGCCGGCGTGGTCGGTGCCTGGCATCCACATCGCGTTGTAGCCCTGCATGCGGCGCCAGCGGATGAGCACGTCTTGCAGCGTGTTGTTGAGGGCATGCCCCATGTGGAGGGCGCCGGTCACGTTGGGCGGCGGGATGACGATGGCGAAGGGTTCTTTCGTGGCGTCGGGCCGAGCGTGGAAGAACTTTCGTTCGTCCCAAAACTTCGACCAGCGCTGCTGCGCTTCGCGGGGGTCGTATTGCTTCGGCAATTCCGTCGTCATCGTTCGCAATCCTTGTTGAAGCGAGCCGTTCGCCGCGGCTTACCAAGTCAAATTTATGGGCGGGCTCTCCCGAAGGAAGGACTGCGACGGGCGGACGCGGGTTCATCCGAAAGCATGGTTACCGTGTCGCTTCGGGCGTAGGTTCTTCCCTCACCCCCAGCCCCTCTCCCGGAGGGAGAGGGGAGAAAGAAGCTGCCCGCGCTCCGCTGCGCGTCGCGGCTAACCCTCATGCGGCATCGAAACACACCAAGTCATCTCGCCAGCGGAGGTCAACGGCTTCGCCGTTTGCGACCTTCAGCCATGCATCCGCCAAGTTCGTTGTCGAGAGTTGCCGCATGCCGACGTAGGACGTCGTCAGCCGCGGGTTGATTTCGATGGCCCGATCGTCCGCGGCCGAATCGCCGAGGACAAGGTCGACGCCCACCCATCCCAGCAGCCCGGGAATTCCGGCGAGTGCATGCCTTCCCAGGTTGATGGCTCGTTGTTCCAAAGAACTGGGCAACGGGATGCGGCCGCCCAGGTATTGGAAGCACCCATCTTGCGTCAACGTTTGCTCGGCAGCGAGCATGGGAACCTGATCGCGCGGGCCGCATAGAAAGGCGATGCTCGCGGGCAATCCGGGGACGAATTCCTGCACGATGAACGCATCCGAAACACGTGCGGACAAGTTGTCGAAGCGCTGCGTATCCTGGGACCCGGCTCCAAACCGCGGCTTGACGACCACGGAATCCCGCGTGGGACCATGCATGAACCGGGGCGTTGGAACGCCGCGCGACAGCCACCATTCCCCCAACGTTCGCTTGTCGGCAGCGAGCCGAATCGCCTCCGCCGAGCAGCCGAGCCATCGGCAATCCGCATCGCTTGCTTCACGTTGCAGGCGCTCGAGGATCCCGTCGAACTCGGGGGCGATCGCAAGAACGGCGTCGGCTTTCCGCACCAAGTCGCGAAACGCTGAAGCGGGGGTTTGCACCACCACGTCGGCAACGGCGGCGAAATCCTCGACGACGGCGCGGAGCATCGCGGCCCCCTCGCGCAAAAGCGAAGGGGCCGGACGTTCGCCCAGCCCCCCGGCCGTCACATGCTCGTAGATCAAAAGCCGCATGGCGTCATCGAGCGCTCATCGCGTGATCGCTCGGCTTCGCACCCTTCTTGAAGCCATTGTTTCCGAACGGATTCGCCTTGAACTCGCCGACGATTTCCACATTGGACTTCGCCGCGATCTGATCTTCCAGCCCCAGTGCCCAGTAGGTTCCGTTCACCATCATGCGACGCGTCCCCTCGGCCGTGAAGTCCTCCGAGGCGCCCATCGTCGTGTTGAACACGCGGGCTTCTTTGCCGGATTCGCCCTTGTAGTTGCGCGTCCACGAAACGGGCATCATCGGATTGTTCTTCTTCCCCTCGACCGGGGCATCATCGAACTTCATCCCCTTCAGCACTTGCCCATAGACGATCGGCGTCGAGTTCGGCAGCGGCAGCGTCACGGTGTAGACGTCGGTCGTGCCCCAGATGTCGCCGTCCTTGATGCCGCGAACGATCGGATGATCGGCCGCTTCCTTGGCGATGATGCCGCGGGTGCTTTCCTTGCCGTGACCTCCGTGATGGTTGACCCAGCGTTCGCCCAGCACCTGTTTGCCGAAGCCCCCCGCGTAATCCTTGCCGCCGAAGCCGTTGCCGTACTTGGCGAACTTGCGGCCGTTCGGGATGTTGAAGGCATGGGTCGCGGTCCGCATGCCGATGACCGGCTTGCCCGATTCGACGTAGTCCACGATGTGCTGCATCTGATCGTCGGGCAGATTACGGAAGCGCGTGAAGATGATCATGAGATCCGCGGACTTGAGGGCTTCGAGACCGGGGATGTTGCTGACGTTCGGATTGATGGCGCCGTCCTTGTCGATGGCGAAGAGAACGGTGCATTTGAATCCATGATGCTTGGCGAGGATTTTGCCGAACTGCGGCATCGTCTCCTCGGAGCGATATTCCTCATCGCCCGAAATGAGGACAACATGCTTCCCCTTGCCCGGCCCTTCGCCTCCTTCGTAGACGACCCATTGCGGTTCCTGGGCGGAGAGCGACGAAACGAGAGTGACGGCCAGCAAAGCCGCGGCCAACATCGAACGCATCGGGGATTCCTCAATGGGGTGGGGAAAGTCGTCCCCTATTATCCATGGCTCGCGGGCGATTGCAAGAAACGGGGGAATCCCGCAATGGGCGTCTTGCACCAACCCGAAGCGTAATGTAAGCGAGGGAAGACTTCGACCTCGCTAACGCTTCGGGTTAGTGCAGAAAGCCCTTGCGGCTCACGCCGAACTGGTCGCCGACGGCGATGATGTTGCCCTCCGCGTCGAGGATGATCTCGATCACCTTCTCGCTATGCGCCTCGCGCCCCTCTTCGTCCGTCAGCGAGGTCGCGATTTTTCGCGTCTTGATGTCGATCAGACATGAGCGGACTTCATGGGGCCGCAACCTATGTAGCCCTCTCGCTCCGCGAGAGGTAAGCGGCAGAGCACCACGCCGTCGCATGGCATTCATCCGCTTACCTCTGGCGGAGCGAGAGGGCTACATAGCCTCGCTGGCGCGAGGGAACAGACTAAACGGTTTCGGAAACGGTCGGCGGCATCGAGGTGCAGTTGCCCGGCATCATGCTCGGCTCAGCCGTCTTGCGGTAGCCGAGGGCGCGGAGCACTTCGAGCACCTCGCTCCATGTGGGGAACGGGCGGCGATTTTCCCGCTTGTACTGGTCCATCGCCTTCATGAATTCGATTTCTTCGATGTTGTAATCCCGTTCGCAGGTAGTTGGATCGATCTGGCGACGGCGTTCGCCTTGTTCATCCCGGCGGTCTTTTCCGCTTCGGCGGTCCACGGCGACAGGGATGACGCGCTTGCGGCGTTCATTGCCGCGGCGTTCGTGAACGAGAACATCGGGGAATTCGGCGGTATTTTCTTGCACGCTCATGGGGAACCTCGGTGTCGCGTCAAAGGGACCAAGCCGAAACTTGAGGGTTTGCGACAGTAAAAACGCGATTCTTAACCAGCCATGTGAAGACTATACCTCATAATCCGGAAATAACAATTTTGGGCAGAACGATTTCAGCGAAACCTGGCGGGGACTGCCGAATGGGCCGTAAGTAGCGATTCTCCAGGGCAATACGTGCGCTTTCTGTGACCCGCGCGTGCCATGCTTCGACGGATCCCTGGCCGGGCCGATCAAAGCTTCCGCTTCCACCGGCGAAGCATGCGAAGCTTCCGAGCGTTCGGCTCCCAATCGCTTGGGCTAAAACTTCAGTCTGGGGGCATGCTTGGGCGGTGAAAGCGGGCAGTTTGTTGGCCCCGGCCAGGGACCGCCCAAGCATGGCACACCGCGCCTACTTTTATGATCTAAACGATGTAAGCCAAACCCTCACCCCAGCCCTCTCCCGCCGCTTGCTTTAGCCGCCACTCCCCGGTTCTTGACACTTGCTCCCCTTACGGCGACGATGACTCCTCGCAAGCAAACCCCTCTGAAGGAACCTCATCATGCGTTTCGTAGCGGCGGCAGTGGCGTCGTTTCTCGCGGCTTCCCTTGGCTGGGCACAGGAAACCAAGGCGCCCATCCGCGTCACCATCAGCGTTCCCAAAGGCCAGGCCGAAAAGAAGTCGGCCGCCATCAACGTCGGCGGCAAGAAACTTTCTGCCCAATTGCTGCCCCCGAGCGTTTCGGTCACGGCCCAGCCCAAAGACGGGGAAGTCCTTCGCGATCTCTGCTTCCTTGCCGATGCGTCAAGCGACGGCGTCGCCACGCCGAAGATCGAATCGTTCGAAGAAGCTCTCGATCAAAACAGTCCCTCCTTCTCGTGGAAGAACGGCGACGACCACGACGACCTCAACCTCGGCGATCGGCCCGTCATGCGCTACATGCATCGCAAGTACGACCCTTCGACCCCGGATGCCCGCAACAAGAGCTACAAAGTCTTTCACCACCTCTGGGATCCGGCCGGGAAGCGATTCGTCACCAACGGCGGACAGACCAACGAGAACGCCACCGATACGAAGAAGCTGCTTTTCCCGCATCATCGCGGCCTGATGTTCGGCTTCAATCGAATCAGCTACGGCGAAAAGAAGTCGGCCGACACTTGGCACTGCACCGGCGACGCCCATGTCTCGCATGTAAAGACCCTATCCCAGGACGCGGGCCCCATCGTGGCGCGGCATGTCGTGCTGCTCACGTGGCATGGCCCGAAGAACGAAGTCTTCGCGGAAGAAGAGCGGGAAATGACGGTGTGGAACGTGGGCGAAGGGACCGTCGTCGATTTCGCCACGCGGCTCAAGTCGAAAGTCGGCAAGGTCCGCTTGGATGGCGATCCGCAACATGCGGGCTTCCAGTTCCGCGCCCACAATGATGTCGCTGAGAAAACCGCGAAGCAGACGTACTACCTCCGCCCCGACGGGAAGGATGCCCCCGGAAAAACCCGCAATTGGCCCGGCGACAAGACGCATATCAATTTGCCTTGGGACGTGGCGAGCTTCGTGCTCGACGATCAACGCTATTCGGTCGCCTACATCGACAGCCCGAACAACCCCGGCGAAAAGCGGCACAGCGAACGGGATTACGCCCGATTCGGCTGCTACTTCGAATACGGCCTTACCGAAGAGCGTCCCTTAGTGTTGAACCATCGCGTTTGGCTGGTCAAAGGCGAGCTGACGAAAGAGCAAGTCGATCGGCAACGCGGTTGGTTCGTGGGCGGCGGGCGGTAAAATAACATCCGCCAAGCCCCAGGGTAAGCGCAGCGCCCCCTGGGGATCAGACCGCGGTTTGATCCCCACCGTGCGCTGCGCTTACGGTGGGGCTTGGTGCACAACATCGACCTTGAGCACCGCTTACTCCCCTCACCCCCAGCCCCTCTCCCCAAAGGGGAGAGGGGAGCCAGAAGAAACAGCCACTCTCCCCACGGGGAGAGCGATGCATGAAATGGATGCGCGTCTTCATCGTGGGCGGAATGATCGCGACCCTGGCGGCCGCGGGATTTTTGACGCTGCGCGGATTGGGCGTGTTGGACGAAAGCGACCTGGGTCGGCCCCGAGCAGTCCCTCAAGGGGACCAGGAAATCGCCTATATCGCCCCCTCCACCGCAACCGATGGATGGGAACGCCTGATCGCCGCCATCAAACTGCTGAAAAAAGAATGGCGGCTCATTCATAACACTCCCGAAGACCTTCAGATCGACGATGAGCGGGCGTTTCTTCAATTGAGCGCCGAGGTTCCCGAGGTCGGCCTTTGGTTCGGCGACGGCGAAGGCGGGAAGCTCTGGGTTCGCTGGTACAAGCTCAGCAATCTCAACGACAGCAAAAGCTGGATCCGCAAGCTCGCCCGCCGCGGCTCGCCCCCGTTGGCGATCGTGGGGGGCGATACGACGGACCGCGCTCTCGAAATGTCGCGCGTCCTCGTCGGCGAGGCAGACAATTGGTCCGGACCCCCGCCCCTTTTCCTCATCACCACCGCGACGGCCGACCGCTACCTGCCCACCGATGCCGCCTCCGCCAATCTCAGCCATGATCGCTGGCCGAAGCTGCTCGACATCTACCGCGGACGATCCTTCCGATTCGCGTTCACCAACACCCGCATGGTGGATGCGGTGCTCGATTTCATTCATCAGCAGCCGACCGTGTGGGCCTCGCAATCGGTCGACGTCGCCCCGCGCGCGGGCATCGCGGGCATGGACGACTGGATGTCGCGGCTGGCCTTTGCGGGCGCCATGCAGCCGATCCATCCCTTTGTCGTCTACACGCTCGCCTGGTCGGACGACGGTTATTCCAAGGACCTCAGCGAGATCTTCTTCCGGCTCTCCGCCAATCGCTTTCGCGAAGACTACGGCGACAGCGGCGTTTCCAACATCATCGACAACTACGTGCTCTATAGCGCCGGCGATTACTACCAACCCAATCGCCGCGAGGAGATCGCCGTCGGCTTGTTCCTCGCCGACGATCGCGTGATCGCGCAATCGAAACGCCTGCTCGTGCTCCCCACGGGCACTCAGCGCGCCCGGCGATTCCTGCGGACGCTCTGCCGGCGGGCGCCGTTCGAAACATCGAAAACGGTCGTCGCGACCGGCGATTCGATCTCGTTCAACAGCGTCTACCGCGATCGCGATGTGGCCTGGAACATCCAGGACATGCCGGTGCCGATGGTCTTCTTCACCCATCGCAACCCAATCGACCGCAACGCCGGCTTCGGGAAGACGGAACGCAAGGGGGAACAACCTTCGACGACGGGGACGCAAGACCTCCTGCTCCACCGCGACATCTTCGAGGCGATCCTTCAAGCCGGCTTCGAGAAGGGCGAGCTCGTTGCCGACGGCGACAAGATGCGCGTGCGGTTGAAGCAAGCCATTTGGCACCAGGGCCGCGTTCGCAACCGGCTGATCCACCCCGCCGCCCAGGGAGCATTGCCCTTCTTCGACGACGAAGGCAATCGGGCCGCGGGGACGGGGGAACATGTCGTGTGGCTGCAGCCCAAACGGGACGGCATGCGCGTGCTGCCGGAAGCCATCCTCTCGGTCTGGCATGTCGATTCCGACGGTTCGCCGCCGCGCTGGGCGTTGACGGACGACCCGTTGCATGTTCGATACGACCGATTGCAGGAAGCGTTTCAGGAGGGGGCCGGGCCATGATCCCCCCCTGGATCCGAGCTGTCCTTCCGCCGGTCCTCATCGGCCTCCTGCTGACGTTTCTGCTTCGCGAGCCGATCCGCTGGTGGCTTCGCGGCGAGGAGATCTACGATCAGGAAAACATGCGCGAGTGGATCCGCGAAGCACGCGCCCCCGCCTCGCTCCCCGATCTGACGCGACGCTACCTCGATCTGGCGAGCCAACGAGCCAAGGTCCGCAAAGAACTCAAGTCCGGCGACGACCATCGAAAGCACCTGCTGGGCAACGAACTCCTCAGCATCGAACAACGCCTTGAAGAGCAGCGCGAGGAAATGCTGGAGCATCTGCAGACGCTGGGGAGCGCCCCCACGAAGATGTATTCCGGCCAGCTGCCGCTTTTCCCCGTCGTCTATCGCCTCGCCCTCTCCTTCGACGACGAGTGGGACCTGCGCCCCATCATCTGGGATTCGCAGCTCCCCCGCCAAAAGCTGCAGTATCGCGCTCTCTTGGAGCCGATCGTTTCCGGGTCGCATGTCGAAGTGCAGTATCGTCTCCATGCCTATCAGCAACGGCACTTCCAGGAACGCCAAGAAGCGACGCGCCGTCTCCTCGTCGGCGGCATCGGCTTGATGCTCGCGGTGGCGATGCTCCTCTGGTTCGTGCTCGTGCGTCGTCAGGAACTGGCGCGGGAACATGAACGCCTTGTCGTCGAACAAACCGCCAATGCGGCCGAGCGCCGCCGGCTCGAAGAAGAGATTCGCCGGCAGGACGCGGAACGCAAACATCAAGAAGCGGAACGGATCAACCTCGAGCTGAAATCGCAGCTCTTCGCCAACATCGGCATCATGGCCGGCTCGTACGCCCACAACATCAAGAACCTGCTCGTCCGTCCCAACGACTTGCTTCGCCGCTGCCTCGCCGATGGCCTGAGCAACGAGGAACGGGGCCGAATGCTGCAAGAAGTGAAGCAGACGCTCGGCACCGTGACGGAGCGGCTGCAGCAGATTCTGCAGACCGTCCGGCGCGATCCGACCAAGAGCGAAATGGCTCGCCTGGATCTCAACGCGTTGGTCGCGGAGCTGCACCGCACCTGGACCGAGATGTCTCAGGACAAATGGAAAATGCAGATTCGCCTCGAACTCGATTCACGGCCCCTGCTGTTGGAAGGGGATGCCTCGAACTTGCAGCAAGCGTTCGAGAATCTGCTGTTCAACGCCCGCGACGCCACATTCGAGATGCGAACCCGCTTCCGCGCCGAAGCACGCAAAGCAGGCTCTGGGCCGCATGATCCCGCACGGCGCGAAGCGATGATCTCGGCCGCGGCGTGGAAAGGCGAAACGACGCTCCGCACTCGCCGCGAAGGCGGCTTCGCCATCCTCGAAGTGCAAGACAACGGCATCGGCATGACGGACGACGTGCGGCAGCGCTGTCTCGAAACGCAATTCTCCACCAAGCGCGACAACGCCCTCTTCGCCGGCATGACCGCCGGGATGGGTTTGGGCCTGTCGTTCGTTCAAGCCATCCTGGAACACCACAAGGCAGCGGTGGAAATCGAATCGCAGCCCCTGCAAGGAGCCTGCTTCCGCATCCGCTTTCCCCTTGCGAAGGACGCGGCAACCAGCACAATGCCGTGAGACGCTCCCTCTCCCTCTAGGAGAGGGTTGGGGTGAGAGAGAGCGGTGCAGTGGTTTGTCAATATCCGCCAAGCCCCACCGTAAGCGCAGCGCACGGTGGGGATCCAGACCGCGGGCGCGTGGATCCCCAGGGTGCGCTGCGCTTACCCAGGGGCTTGGTGCACAATATGAACGCTGGCTGTTTAACGGGGGTAAACCGATGCCGCGATACGCCTGTGCGTTCATCTTGTTCGCCGCGAGCACGGCATTCGCCGACGACGAGATCGCCCGCCTCGCCGCCAAGAAGGGCTGGCGCTTCGATTACACGGCCGCGCGCCACGAAGCGAAGGCCAAGAACCTGCCGATGATGATCGTCTTCCGCTGCCAGCCTTGAACGGGATTGAAGCAACGCCGAGAACGCCGTATCGAACCTTTATCGTTCGGCCGAGAGGAACTTCCATGGGCATGGACGCGGAAGTAATTGCGATTGGTCCTTTTAGTGAAGCCGCGACCGCCTTCCTGACCTACCCGGCTGACAACTATTCTGCCGCGCGACCCGGTACGACCATCGTAGATAAGGTGTTTTGCGTCGAGTCCGGATCGACGAGCGAAAGTTGCGAACTGGCACGGTTGGTCGGCGTGGAAGCTTGGGACTTCAACACCCATGAACTGGATCCTTCCAAGGCCGACTTGGCGGGTTTGGCCGAACGATTCGATGGCGTGGCGCGGTTCGTCGGGCTCGCGGCGGCTGGATTTCGCTTTTACTATTTGCCCAACGGTTAGTAACCGGGGGAGGAAGCATGATTTTCCGCCGAACCCTCGCCATTCGCCCTAGGCGACGTTAGGATGGCGTCGTCTTCTTCCACGTCGTTCGCGGGTGGTCGTCATGCATCGTTGTCCGCAGTGCAACAAGCCGCTTCCCGAGCTGGTTCGCCGTTGCCCCAGCTGCCAGGCCGATCTCGATTTGCTCGTGGATCTCGCGGGGCAGATGCGAGGCTCGCTGGATCGCGCCGAAGCGCTGACGCGTCAGGGCGAACTCGGGCAGGCGATGTGGACCTACCTCGAAGTGCTCGAAGCGGATCCCGACAATCCCACCGCCCGCAAGCAAATCGCCCATGTCGCGACGGCCGTGCGCCAGTTCGACCTGTCCTCCCCCGCCAGGCGCTGGGCGTCCGGCATGCCGGTTCCCGAGTCCTGGTGGGAAAAGCACGGCAAAGTCATGTCCGCCTTCGGCATCGCCCTGGCGCTCGGCCTTCTGATCGGCCTGGTCGTCGGCAAAAGCGGTCGGCCCTCCAGCGGCGCCGCCATGGATCCCATCCCCGAGAAGCAAGACGACAAGAAGACGGATGGCAAAGACGACGGCAAGAAAGACGACGCCGGCAAGAAGGACAACGGAAAGATCGACACGAATACGGACGACAAAAGCAAGGCGCCCAAGCTCGAGCTGAATCCGAACAAAAGACCCGATCTCGATGTTCGCCCCAAGCTTGGCCGGCCGGTCGAGGAGACGAAGTAACGCCGAGAAAAATAGCGCCACCGACATTGCGTTCGCTTCGAAGCGCGGTACGATCGGGACTGTTGGAAGCACGTCCACGCCACGATTTCTGCGGGATCGTTCATCTTCGACGTAAACCGTTTGATCTGTAAAAGTTCAAAGTCGCCGTGGCGTGCCATGCTTGGGCGGGTCCCTGGCTGGGGCCGGCGAACTGACCGCTTTCACCGCCCAAGCATGCCCCCAGACCGAACGCTCGGAAGCTTCGCATGCTTCGCCGGTGGAAGCGGAAGCATTGATGAGCCCGCCTAGGGATCCGGCGAAGCATGGCACATGTCCGCACACCTCCGCCTAGCTCTAGCCAACCCCCCCAACGCCGTCCTATCTCAGCACGACATCCATGCTCGCCGAACTTGCTCTCCTCTTCGACCCGACGCGCATTCTGCGCGCCCAGCGATTCGCGGCCGATCCTTGGCAACGTGATCTGCTGCTTTGCAACGACCGCTACCTGCTGCTGAATTGCACTCGCCAGGCGGGCAAATCGACCGTTGTCGCTGCCCTCGCGCTACATCAGATGTTGCTCGAACCAGGTTGCCTCGTGTTGCTCGTCGCCCCTGCCGAACGGCAGAGCCAGGAGTTGTTTCGCAAGGTCATTGCCGGGTGGCAAGCGATCAGCGCTCCGGTGGAAACGCGTGTCTGCAATCAGCATGAACTCGAACTGAGTACCGGCTCAAGGCTCGTCGCGTTGCCGGGGCGAGAAGGGACAATCCGCTCCTTCTCCGGCGTGCGTCTTCTGATCCTCGATGAAGCGTCGCGGGTGCCGGACGATCTGTATCGCTCCGTGCGGCCCATGCTCGCGGTCAGCGGCGGCAGGCTCGTCGCACTTTCCACCCCCTTCGGCCAGCGCGGATGGTTCTATGACGAGTGGGTGGGACAAGGCCCCTGGCGGCGCTTTCGAATCCCATGGACAATGTGTCCGCGCATCGATCCCGCCTTCGTCGCGGATGAACGCCGGGCCTTGGGCGACGCCTGGGTCGCTCAGGAATACGAGGCTGCATTCACGACGATGGAAGGGTTGGTCTACCCCGACTTCCCGCAAGCGATCGTCGAAGAAGTGGAGCGGCAGGGCCGACGCGTGGGCGGGATCGATTTCGGCTGGCGCAATCCGTTCGCAGCCATTTGGGGCTTCCTCGATGCGGACGATGTGCTCTGGATCGAGGCGGAACGCTACGGCAGCCAGACGACGCTTGCCGACCATGCGGCCCACCTGCCGCGTGAGGTGATTTGGTATGCCGATCCCGCCGGGGCCGCCGACATTGCGGAGCTTCGTCGCCGCGATTATCGGGTGCTGGCGGGCAGGAACGACATTCGCCGCGGCATCGCCCTTGTCGCCGCTCGGCTCCGCACGGGCCGGCTGAAAGTCGCTCGAAGTTGCGTCCATCTCTTGAAGGAGTCGCGGCTCTACCGCTATCCCTCCGCCGCGGAACGAGCGATCGCCGGCGAGAATCCGATCGACGAAAACAACCACGCGATGGCCGCATTGCGGTATCTGATCAGTCGCCTGCCGGAACGCATTCCTCGCGAAACGCCGAGCGAAAAATCCGCCCGGCAAGTGTCGTTGCCGGACGATGAGGACGACGGCTGGATGCGGGTCTGAGGATTCGATTGCTTTCGTGGCGACAAGTTTATTAACTTGTCGGTTTGGAATTCGAACAAGTTGATAAACTTGTTCCCACAAATACGCCCCACCGAGGTTGCCCTCATGTTTCGCATCGTCGCCGTCTTGTTCGTCGCCGCGTTCGCCACGTTGGCGCAGGCCCAGCCCAAGGATTGGTCCGGCCAGCGGATCATGGTTCGCCAGCCGGGCGTGAAGATCGGCCACACCGATACGAAGGGGAATCAGATCTTCGTCGCCGAGCTGACCGGCATGGCGTACACGGTGATCGCCGACAAGGAAGGGTGGATCAAGGTCGCCCATCGCGAGGCCGAAGGCTGGTTCGACAAGGCCCAGGCTCTGCTCGTGGAAGATGCCGTCAAGTTCTGGAAGAACCGCGTCGCTCAGACGCCGCGCGATGCGAATGCTCTCGCCTACTACGGCTGGGCCCTGCGGGAAAATGCCGAGACGAAGGAATCGATCAAGGTCTACGATCAGGTGATCGCGATCGCGCCCACGCCCGATTGGCTCAACAACCGCGGCCTTATTCATCTCGAGATGAAGAGCTACGACAAGGCGATCGCCGACTTCACCGAGGCGATCAAGAAGGCGCCGAAGTTTCTCGTCCCTTATGAGAATCGGGCCAGCATCCATGCCGAGCGGAAGGAATGGGACAAGGCGATCGCCGATTTCAGCGAGCTGATCAAGCTCGATGCGAAGTACACCGATGCCTATCGCAAGCGGGCCCAGGCGTATGTCGCCAAGGGGCAGCTCGAGAAGGCGTTGCCGGACCTGGATGTCGCCATCGAACGAGAGCCGAAGCATCTGCCGACGCGCATCTACCGCGGCTCGGTGCGGCTGGATTCGGGGAAGTATGAGCAAGCGATCGAAGACCTGACCGTCGCCCTGGCGATTCAAGCGAACGAGCCGAACGCCCTGGTTCAGCGGGCCCATGCCTACGAGGGATTGAAGAAGTACAAGGAAGCGATCACCGACCTGGACGAGGCGATTCGCCTGCAGCCCAAGACCGCCGCCCCACGAGCCTCGCGCGGCTTCATCCGCTTCTTGACGAAGGACTACGAGGGAGCCGTCGGCGATTTCCAGGCCGCCATCAAGATCGACGCCCAAGACGCCACCGCCCTCAACGGCTACGCCTGGCTGCTCGCGACCAGCCCCGACGAGAAGTACCGCGACGGCAAGAAGGCCGTGGAGCTGGCAAAGCAAGCGTGCGACATCACGAAGTACAAGGAATCCGGCTGCATCGACACCTACGCCGCCGCCCAAGCCGAAGCCGGCAACTTCGACGAAGCCGTCCGTTTGCAAGGACAAGCCATCGAACTCGCCAACTTCGAAGGGGACGAACTCGCCGAAGCAAGACGCAGGCTGGACAACTACAAGAAAAAGATGCCCCACCGGCAACCATGATGCCGCCCGGCTCCCCTCTCCCCTGTGGGGAGAGGGGCTGGGGTGAGGGGCTAACACGTGCTGAGGCCCCAACCAAAACACATGCGCGTTTCGGACGCACCCGCCGCAACCCCGGTTAGCCGCGACGCGCAGCGGAGCGCGGACTGCGAACCCTGTCATCGCGTGACGCGCTGTCCGCGCTCCGCTGCGCGTCGCGGCTAACCAAAATCATGGCTGTCGCCTCCATGCCGCACGAACAAGCGGCATCGAGCTCAGACGGAGCCCCGTGAACGGGGTTCGGTCGTGCGTCACGTTCCACTTCGCTTTCAATCCCCTCCGCCTTCACTTCTTTGGGTTCCATCATGTCCCTTCGCACGTTTTTTTCGCGTTGGTTTCGTCGCAAATTCGAGCCGGAGTTCACGCCGTACCATGGCGGGGCTGTCATCGATGCGTATCGGCGGCATCGGGCGCCTTCGTCGCAGGAACTGCTCGCGGACCTGAAGGGAGTCGCGTGGACCTGCGCGAGCATCAATGCTTCCGTCTGCGCCGCCCATGCGCCCCGGCTGTTTGTCCGCACCGCCTCCGGCCAACCGCGGCCGCGCTGCATGGTCCGCTCCATCGAGCCGAGCTTGATGCGGCGTTTCGCGAATGACCGACGCGGCATGGGGGAAACAATCGAGGAGGTCGTCGATCATCCCCTGCTGACGTTGCTCGCTCAGGTCAATCCCGTCCACAACGCGTTCGACCTTTGGGAGCTGACCGAGCTGTATCTCGAAACGGCCGGCTCCGCCTACTGGCTGCTCGATTTCGATCCGCTCCTCGGCATTCCGAATGCGATCTGGATTTTGCCTTCGCAATGGACGACTCCGGTGCGCAACCCCGATCGGGCGAATGTCGTCGAAGCTTACGATGTGCGCGGGCAGACGCCGCAACGATTCCCGGCCGACCGCGTGATCCACTTCCGCTTCCCCGATCCGCGCGATCCCTATGGCACGGGCCTGAGTCCGCTTCGCGCATGCTTCGAGCAGGTCGCCCTCGTCTCCGAATACGCGGCCATGAAGCGGAGCATCTACGACAACTCCGCCCTGCCCAATGTCGTCGTCACGCCGGACGAAGCGATCGGCCCGGAGGAACGGGATCGGCTCGAGAAGCAATGGCACCAGAAGTTTTCGCGCGGCGGCCAGGGGAAGGCGCTCTTCGCGGATGCATCGCTCAAGGTGACGCTGCTTTCGCAATCGATGGGCGATCTGGCCGCCCTCGCCGACATGCGGGCGAGCAAGGAGGAGATCGCGAATGCCTTCCATGTGCCGATGCCGTTTCTTAGCGGCGACACGAATCTCGCGAACATGCAGGCGGCCGACCACTTGCACAAGACGCTCGCGATCTTGCCGAGGTTGCGCCGGCGCGACGAGAAGCTCAACGAGCAACTCGTCCCCAAGTTCGACCCCAGCGGCCGACTCTTCTTCGCCACGCCCGATCCGGCGCCGGCGAATCAATCGTTCGCGTTGCAGCAAGAGCAAGCGGACTTGAAGCTCGGCGTCCGCACGATCAACGAAATCCGCTCCGCCCGCGGCCTACCGCCGGTAGCGTGGGGCGACAAGCCGCTGCAAGCTTAGCCGCGTCTGGCCCCCCTCTCCCCTTGGGGAAGAGGGCTGAGGGTGAGGGGTCGGCCCCTCGCGGAGATTCGATTGTTTCGTGGCGACAAGTTTATCGAACTTGTCGGATTCGGATTTCGAACCAGGTTGATTGCCCCGCTTCTATGTAGCCCTCTCGCTCCGCGAGAGGTAAGCGGCTGAATGCCACGCCGTCGCCTGGTTCGCTGCCGCTTACCTCTCGCGGAGCGAGAGGGCTACATAGAAGCAACCTCCCATCGCGGCTGACCTCACGCGGAGCGTGAGGACTACTCTCGACACATCGCGGCACGGCGCCGCCCCCTCACCCCCGGCCCCTCTCCCTCAAGGGGAGAGGGGAGCAGAACTCACCTGGAGAAATCATGCTTCTCAAGCCTTACTTCGACACCGAAGGCCCATTCGGGCTGCCGATGAAAGACGCCCAGGCGCGGGCACTCGAAGAGATGCTGAAGAACGTCCCGCGCGAGGATGCGTTCGCCCTGCGGCGGACCGTCGTGGCTCGTGGGATCAGCGAACTGCAGGCGGAAGGGCGGAGCGATGTGTCGTGGATCACGGAGCAATCGCCCGATCGCGTCGGCGACGTCGTCCTCGCTTCCGGCATGGACGACAGCCATTTTCAGCTGAACCCGATCGTCACCCTCAACCACGACTATCAGCAGCCGCCGGTGGGCAGGTCGCTGTGGCGAAAGCGCGTGAAGGAAGGCTCGCTCGTCGGCGTCAAAGCGAAGACGCACTATCCGGCTCGGCCCGACGGCTGGCTTGGCGATTGGGGGCCCGATCAGGCGTTCGCCCTCGTCCGCTCGGGTCTTCTGCTCGGCAAAAGCATCGGTTTCATCCCGCTCGCCCTGCATCCGCCGACGGCCGAGGAGATCGCGAAGAACGCCAGCTGGAAGGGCGTCCGTTATGTCGTCGAGCGATGGCTGCTGATCGAATATGCCTGCTGCTATTTGCCGATGCAGCCGAACTCCGTGGTCGAGGAAATCCACAAGTCCGCCGCCATTTCGCCGCAACTTCCGGCCCCTCGTTCCCTTCCGTCAGAAAGTGACATTGGTGCGTCACTGGCCAAGCTGGCGGGGTCGAAAAACTTTCTCCAGCTTGTCGAAAAATCGCTGCAACGGACATGGCAAAAGCTAATCGGAATCGTCTAATATACACCTGTCCACTAAGAGCTGCGGGATGCGAATCGACGCAGACGAAGTGGAGGGGGTGGGTGGCACGCCCTGAACGTAGTGAAGGGCGTGGTGAAGCGCCCCAATGCGTCATGCAAGTTGGATGCTGCGTCGGCACGCGCTCCACGCCCTTTGCGATGCTCAGGGCGTGCCGCCCATCAGTAGCTTCAATCACCTCATGTCTTCTACCCCTTTGGAGTCGCCATGCACATTCAGCTCGCCAAAGACTTCCTCGGCCAATCGGCCGGCGTTCGCTTCGACATGCCGGACGCGGAGGCTCAGTCCCTGATCGACCAGGGCGTCGCCCAGATGGTGGACGATCCCCTTGGTCCCGCGCTGACGCGGTCGCTGCAGCCGGCTCTCGATGCGGCGATTGAAAAATCGCTGGGCCAAATGCTGCGTCGTCGCGGCGCGGACAAGTCCATGCCGTTCGCCGCTCCGATCGATTTGCCGAGCGATGCTCGGTCCGGGTTCAAGAACTTCGGCGAGTTCGCCCTCGCCGTGCGCGATGCCTGCCAGCCGGGCAAACGGCCCGATGATCGCCTTGCTCCGATGCTCAAAGCTCCGAGCGGCATGGGCGAATCGGTCAATGCGGACGGCGGGTTCCTGGTGCCGACCGAGTTTTCGCAGAAGCTGCTGGAACGCGTTTACGCCAACAGCAACCTGCTCGGCATGACGGATCAGTACGTCGTCTCGGGCAACTCGATTGCCTTTCCCCGCAATGCGGAGACAAGCCGAGCGAATGGCTCGCGCTGGGGCGGAGTTCGCGCTTACTGGCGCAGCGAAGGCGATCAGGCCGCCGCGAGTCGGCCCACCTTCGGCCAACTCTCGCTGACGCTCAGCAAGCTCTTCGTCATGATCACCGCATCGGACGAGTTGCTGGCCGACACGCAGGGTCTGGCACTTGAGCAATACCTGCTGCGGGTCGCTTCGGAGGAAATCAACTTCGTCGTGGGCGATTCGATCCTCAACGGATCCGGATCGGGCCAACCGCTCGGCATCCTGGGTGCGCCATGCCTCGTCACCGTCGCCAAGGAAACGGGCCAGGCCGCGGCGACGCTGACGGCGAACAACGTCGCCGCCATGTGGTCGCGGCTCTGGGCGCCCTGCCGGCAGAATGCGGTCTGGCTCATCAACCAGGACGTCGAGTCGCAGCTCAACACGATGACTGTCGGCGCCGGATCGAGCGCAATGGCCGCATATCTTCCGCCGGGCGGCCTGTCGAGCAAGCCGTACGCGACGCTGCTGGGTCGGCCGGTCCACCCGGTCGAATGGTGCCCGACCCTCGGCACGGTCGGCGACGTCGTGCTTGCGGACCTGCGGCACTACGTCACGATCACCAAGGGAATGGTGGAATCGGCGATGTCGATCCATCTGCGATTCGACTACGACGAATCGACCTTCCGCTTCATCTTCCGCGTGGACGGCAAACCCTGGTGGAACGCGGCTCTCACGCCCTACAAGGGAAGCAACACGCAATCGTGCTTCGTGGCCTTGGCCACGCGGGCATGATCGAGAAGAGCTATCAGCCATCAGCGGTCAGCGATCAGCCAAACAGGTCTGGTCGCTGATTGCAAATGGATGGTGGCTGGCTCTTTCTGGCTGATCGCTGATCGCTGACCGCTGACCGCTGATACCTCGTTTCGTTCACCTCCCCCTGCAAGCGGGGCGTCGCTCTCACGTCGCGCCTTCCCACCTCCTGCGCTGGGGCGGCCCCCGCTTCGCACCTTTTCCCGATCAAATCCATGGCCAACCTCATCACTCGCGCTCGCGCGCTTCGCAATCTCAACAACCTCACGCCGACCGCCGACGACGAGACGACCATCGACGGCCTGATCGCGGCGTGCAGCAACGCGATCGAGAAGCATTGCCGGCGTTCATTCGTCGTCGCCTCCTACGACGAGTCGCATGAAGGGCCGGGCCGGCGCGAACTCTTGCTGCGGAAGTATCCGGTCGTGTCCGTGGATCGCGTACTCTACGATCCGTCCCCGGTCTTCCATGTCGTCAACACGTCCCCGAGCGTGCAGCGAGCGTGGGCGAAGGTCGCGGGCGGCGGCCTCGCGCTCAATCGCGTCGCCTCGGGGACGGCGACGACCGATACGCTCGCCTTCGCGAACTACACCACGCTCGCCGCCCTGAAAGCCGCGATCGATGCCGTCGGCTCCGGATGGGCCGCCGAGGTGGTCCATGCCGACGACGCCAACCTGGCGACCGCGGATCTTATCTCGACCCAGGGCGGATACGACGCCAAATTCCAACCCGCCGGACTGCGCATGCATCGCCGGCAACTCGCCGACTTCGACGTCGATACCGAGCGCGGCATCCTCTATCGCGGCTGGTATTTCGAAGACGGCGGCGACGGTGATGGCCCAATCTTTTCCGGCGGCCCTCGTTACTGGCGCGTCGTCTATTCGGCTGGATATGCGACAGTGCCCGAAGACGTGCAGGAAGCATGCGCCATGTATGTGGCTGCCGTCTACTGGCAGACGAAGCGCGATCCGGGCCTTGCGAACGAAAGCGTTTCCGGCCTGATCTCCCGCACGCCGCGCGGCGACCTCGCCGCCGGCGCTTTCCGCCTGCTCCGCCCCTACCGCAACCTTCGGGTTTAGAGTGGTCCTCACGCTCCGCGTGAGGTCAGCGGCGATGCAAGCGCATTCCGTTTTGAGCACGCAGCGCGGCAAGTCTTCGCAGGTTCCCGATAGCGACGTATTTTTTCCGAGAACGCCTCGCGCTCAATGCGGGATGACATCGCATCGCCGCTGACCTCACGCGGAGCGTGAGGACCACTCTGGCCCCTTCGGAGCAATGCCATGTCCCTCCCCGCCGCCGCCACCCACGTCTGCGATATCTACCGCTCCAACCGCTTCCCGCCTGCCGCACCGGACATCACGGCCTCCCCGTGCATCCTGCGTGGCCGGTTCGGCAACTTGAAGACGACGGAAGCGTATTCGCACGTCGCCCTTTTCGATGAAACGGTGGACGTCCGCTACCACACCGACACCGGAGCCATCCCGGGCGATCAGCTCTACTTTCCCGACCAAAACGCCCTGACCGCCGGCGGTGCTCGCTATCGCGTGGTGCATGTGCAGAGCGTGGGGCATGGGACGGCTTTCGCCCACAAGGTCGCCTATCTCGCGATCGACGTCGTTCAGTACCCCACCACGGAGACATGAGCATGTTCGCCCGATCGTTGATTCTTCTGGTTCTTCTCGCCGGCGCCCGCTCCGCAACCGTCGGCGGGGCGAAGCAGGGCGACGGCACCGAAGCGCAGATCGATTTGCCTCGCGAGCATCAGCTTCGCAATCGCGGCGGCAGCGATGGAGCGGGATTGTGCGTGTTCGCCAGCCTGCAACACAGTGCCGTCTGGCAAGACGTCGCTCCGCTCACCAAAGTCTTTTCCTGGATGTTCGCACGGCCCGGCGGCGGTTGGCCGGAGAAGGTCGATCAGGTGATCGCCGCGATCTGCAAGGAGCAAAAGGTTTCGCCGCCGGACTATCTGCAAGTGGAAGGGCAGGACCTCGAGATTCTCAAACTCGCGTGTCGAACGGGTCGGATGCCCGCGGTGACGTATTCGATGTCGCCGACGGGCCGGTATGGCGGAGCGCGGATCGCTCACATGGTGTCGGTGGTGCATGCCGACGACCGCTGGTTCGCGGTGCTCGACAACAACTACCCCGGCACGATCGAGTGGATGACCCCCGCCGAGTTCCGCTCGACGTATTTGGGCCGTTCCGGCCAAGGTTGGGCGATCGTCCTTCTTGCCGAAGGCCCGCCCCCGCCGCCCCGCAACTGATCTGGCTCCCCTCTTCCCTTGGGGGAGAGGGGCTGGGGGTGAGGGGGCGAACTGTGCTGCGGTTCCTTCGTCGGCTGTTGCGAAACATGTTTGCCGTCTGGATCCCCGGGGTGCGCTGCGCTTACCCCGGGGCTTGGGTCTCCGCTGAAACAAACATCTTTAATCAAGGCGAAAACCATGCGTCTCTTTCTTCTCCTTCTCGCTCTCCCGACGCTCGTCCATGCCCAACCATGCGGGCCCGGCGGGTGCCCCGTCCCCATTATCCCGGCGGCGAAGGCGGAGTATCGCTGGGTGCAATCGCCCGAAGATCCGCAGCGGATTTACCTGTACCAGGGCGCCGCGCAGCTTGGCGGTTACGACCTTGATCGGCACTATTACCGGCCGCTCCTGGGCGAAGGATGGGGCGAAGCATGCGAGCCGCCGATCTCGCCGCCCTGCTTCGGAGTTTCCGCGGATCGCCTGGCGGAAAAGCCTCGGTACTCCCTGAATGGCCGAACCGTTGATCCCAATCGCGCCTATGAGGCCGTGAGCAAGGGGCTGACCGACGACAGCGGCAAGCTGCGCGTCACCATCATCGGTTCGGACGAAAAACGCCGCCAAGTGCGAAGCGATCTGGAAGCGGAGCCGACCTTCGCCGCCGAGCGCGAGCGATTCGCGGTGCGCGATTATCCGCCGGACCACTGGTCGCTTCGCCCCGGCTTCGTCGTCACCGCCGATCCCACGATCTATTGCCAGTCGCCGGACGGCAAAGTGCTGCATCGGCAGGACGACTACATCGGCGGAGCGGCCACGCTGCTTGCGGCGTTGCGGCAGACCCGCAACGACTACGACCCCAAGAAGGATCCCGACCTTCGCACGTCCAGGAATCTCGATCCGCAGAAACTTGCCCCCTTCGCCTTGTTGGCCGTCGCCGCCTTCGTCTTCCTCCGCCGATCCCCCACCCTTTCGAGAGGATTCTGACCATGCCGCAAATTGATTGGATGCACGTGATCGCCCTCGCCTTCGGCGCCGCCAGCACCTACGTGATGCAACGCTTCGGCGGCCCGAAACCCGCGGATTCGCCGTTTGCGATTCCTCAGCCGGCCACCCCCGCAAAGACCGCCGACCCGCCGACCATTCGCGTGATTCTGGTGAAGGACGAAAAGTAAATCGGTCCCTCGGTGATCCCCGCTTGCGGCTTAGCGATCCGAACCGTCTATCCGGAACGCTAAGCCGCAAGCGGAGGACAAAAGCCCTTTGGAGAACTCCATGACTCGCAATCGCATCGTTCGACACGCCCGCGTCGCCGCGAAGGACCTGGTCCCGCACGAACTCAACCCACGCACGCATAGCGAAGTGCAACGGCAGGCGTTGCAAGCCTTGTACGACGACATCGGCTTCGCCCGCAGCTTGCTCGCCTACGAACTTCCCGATGGCCGGCTCAAGCTGATCGACGGGCACCTCCGCCGCGACATGTCGCCGGAGATGATGGTGGAGGTCGAGGTGCTCGACGTGAATGACGCCGAGGCGCGAGCGCTGCTGCTGGCGATCGATCCGCTCGCGCAGCTTGCGGGCTACGACTCGGCGACGCTCGATGCATTGCGCACGCAGGCGGAAGCCGATTTCGCGTCGGTAAAGTCTCTTTGGAAGGTGCTTGAAGAAGCAAGCGTTCGCACCAAGAAGCAGATCAAAGATGGGGCCGATGCGTTGCCGCCGCTGTTCTTCGTCTTGATCGAATGCGCCGATGAAGACGAGCAACTGGAGTTGCTGAAGCGATTCCAAGGTGAAGGCCTGAAATGCCAAGCGAAGCTTGGCTAAGGCGAGCGGCCGGCGTCAGCCGGCTGGCGGTGCGAACTTGCAAGTCTCGTGTTCGCACTCCGAAACCAAAGCCAGATCGGTGCAAATCGCGATGAGACTTGCAAGTTCGCACTACCAGCCGGCTAACGCCGGCCGCTCGCCAGGAGAAAGACACCCATGCGAATCACCGTGGAAACGCCGATCGCCGATTCGCCGCGCGTGCAGCAGATTCGCGGCATGTTCGATTTGCCGCATGAAAAGGCGAGTCGGCTGACCTGGGACGTTTCCTTGCCGCTCGACGAAAAGCCCTGGAGCGTGGGCCTCATCGTCGGCCCTTCCGGCTGCGGCAAAAGCACGATTGCGAAGCGCCTGTATCCCGAGTTGGCGGAACACGATCACTATGGATTGCCCTCATCGCTCGCGGCTCGCTTGGACCTCGGCGCGGTCGTCGATGCGTTCCCCGAGGGGATGCCGATTCAGGAAATCGCCGCCCTGCTCAGTGCCGTCGGCTTCGCGTCGCCGCCCGCATGGCTACGGCCGTTTTCCGTGCTTTCGACCGGACAGCAATTCCGCGTCGCCCTTGCCGCACTGATCGCCTCGACGCCGAAAGACAGGCCAATCGTTTGCGATGAGTTCACCAGCGTCGTCGATCGCACGGTCGCTCAGATCGGCAGCGCGGCGGTTGCTAGGGCGGTGCGGCAGCGCACGCGGCAGTTCGTCGCCGTCACGTGTCACGAAGACGTCAACGATTTTCGTTTTGCAGTCCCGTTCGCGTTGCACGCGGATTACGAAGAATCCAAGAGAAAGCAGTCTAAAGCGGCTGCTTGCTGGGCAAGGGGTGTAATATCCTCTGCCCATGGGAATTGAAATCAGCTTATGTTCGAACAAATTGTTGCCGACATACTTGAGCCACTTCTTTTCGCCAGAAATCCTGTCAGTATCTCGCGGGGAACAACCCCATTCGGTGTATAGAAGGTAGGGAGGAGTCGTCGGGACTCCTCCATTCGTAACTCCATTTTCGGAGCTGTTTTATGGTGTTTATGACACCGCCCTCGCTGGACCCGAGCGTTTCGGTCTGGCTGGCAGTCATTTGCTTGCTGCCGCTCATTAAGAAGGCATTCCGCCGGTGCGTGCGTATGCGGATTTTCGCTTACTTTGTGGCCGCTTGGCAGACCTCGGTATGGGTGTTCCTCACCTTCGTAACTGCAAGGCTTGCCCTGCTGACACTGCGACAGGGCCGCCGCACTTGCGAAGCATGGAAGGAGGTGTGGAGACCGCGATAGGCGGCTCCTGATAGGACGGCAGACCAAGGACAAGCCCCGCTTTTTCGGGGCTTTCTTTACGCGCCTATTCTCGCCACCCGTGTCCGACCGCCCCCTTTTTCCAATTGCCCAGAACCCCTGTTGCGGTTGATTAGTGCCGGGTGAGCGCGACGTTGATCAAGGATCGGAATCGCTTGCCTGTCGAAGCAAGTGCGAGGACGATCACCGCACCCGTGACCCGACGGTGGCCGCCTATCGTAAGGGCGTCCAGCTGCAGCGCCCCATCCCATTGGGTGGAACTTTCCCGAGCATTTCTTCGTACGCACAAGCCATTCAAGTTAAAGGATTTACGAAGTGTACATTTATTATAACTGTACGTTTGTGAGATTTCCGTTTGATGACATGGCAAGTCGTGTTATGATCCAGTCGTTCCCGAACAACTTTGTTCTGGAACGACCTAACACGTTAGGAGATAGGAAAGTGAAGAGTATCATCTTGAGTTCGGCTGCGTGCCTTCTCCTGGCCGCTTCCGTCGTCTTTTCCCAAGGCGTGGAAGCAAGCGGGGGCAAGGTCGGCTCTGTGACCGTTACGGAATCTGGAATCGCTGGAATGTCCGTCAAGGTGCATGTCCAAGGTCCAGGTCGGTACACGGTCAAGGACATTGAGCAGAAGACGCCAGACGGAACACGGATCATCGGCAACTCCGTAAAGGAAGTGACGATCATTCCCACTGGCGTCGGCACGATTGAAGTGACCATTACGACGAAGGCTCCAAACGACGACGCCGTTCGGACCCAAAAACTGAAGATTGAGGCGAAGTAGCCTCCGTGAAGCATTGGGAAGTTCGGAGTAAATCCGAACTTCCACTTTTTTACATACCGCCGCCACCCCGCAATAGCGTTCCTAGCCGATCACTTCCTCACGGCTTTTCGGTCGACTCTTTCGCTAGCGAACGAAGCGCAAGCACGACGCCGATTTCGCCGCGCACCAAGACATGCTTTGCGTTCGCGGGAAGGTCAATGACCAACAGCCGCTTCCGAACGGCTTGGACCTGTTTCGCTCGTTCCATCGCTCGGCGCCGCTCCTCTAGTTCGCGAGCCAGTTCCGCAGCGATATTCCGCACGGCTTCGGCCTGTTCTTCCGTCATCGCTTCTCTTCCTTCTCGCTCGCGGGGTAATGCAGAAGGACGCTCAGATGGTGGACGGCATCACATGCCCGTTCCACGACGACCAAGAGCGGATCGGACGGCAGAAAGCCGACTCCGTACATCCGCTTCCGCAGCCGTCCAAGATAGCGGAGCATCGGAGCGACCGCAGCGCCGACGATCCGAGCATGAGAAGGACGCAGACGCTTTCCAGCTGGAACTCCTGGCGTGCTATGGGGCGGAAGGTTCATGCGCTCATTCCTTCGCGGCTCGGCTCAAAGTGCAAGGTCAGTTTCGCCGCCCGCAAATTACCTAAATGTTGTTTGCGTCGTATTTCGCATTCCGCTACCATGCCTCAAAATCTTGGTTTCGCCGAGTCTCTTATGGCAATCGATCCGCTTTCGCCTCCGCCGCCTGCTGCGTCACCTGCTGCGCCACCTGCGCCAGTTACCGCTGGCGATCTTGCGGCAGCAATCGCCGCATTCTCGGAAGGACAAGGCAAACGCTTCTGGTGGGCTTTTGCTGCCGTCATTGGGTTTCTTGGCTGGATTTCTCTGCGGCTTGAAAGTATCCCGGCCATCGACAGACGAGTAACGAGTCTCGAAGGGCTTGAGAAACGGCTAAACGATTCCGTCGCGTTTTTTGGGCTAAAAAGCGAGACGCAGGCAAACGCAGTGAAAGATATGTTCAAGGAATTCTTGAACGAAAAGGCGCAGATGCAGAAAGATATTGCAGCCGACAGACGAGAAAAAGAAGAGCAAAAGCAGCACCAAGACATTCAGTACAAAGCAATCAGTCTTCTGAATCAGCTTGATAATGATCGGTGTTGTCAAGAAAACTGTCCCGACCTGCTCGGATTGATCAAGTCAAGCGGTCTTATTCCTAAAGCAACAAGTCTCCATCCTATTCATCGCAATCGCCTTTACGAGCACTACTTTCGCCAGCTTGTGAGAAGCGGCGAATTTGAGGCCATTCAAAAAGATGACCTCGTTCAATTCCAGAAATGGCTCGGCGAGGAACAGATACTTTCTTGCTCAAGAGCCTACGAGACATTAGCGCGTGCCTATGTTGCGAAGCGGGACCTTGCAGTTGCGCGAGACCATATGCAGCACTTTGCGCTTATTAACGGAAAGTCTAATTCTGAAAACGCCGCTATTGGCATGGCTGGACTTGTATTTATCGAGCTGATTGACAAAAGCACACCGACGGTGGGTGACAGACTTGAGGTAGCTTGGACGACACTGAAAGCCGCCCAACAAAACCGAGTTCGCGAGGGGCGATCTTTAGCCGACATGGATCATATCTATCTCTACTTGACCAACGAATTCAACATGCAGTTATATGCTCGGGCGCTGACGACCGACCCAAAGGTTATTCCTATATCTTTCACGAAGTTTCTCGAACGGATGGATGAGAAGACCTTCGGGGTAGAATACAAAGAGCGAAAGGAGAAGGATTACACTGTGCTTGTTAGCGCAGTGGTTGAAATTCCAAACAAAAACAAAGGCTCGCGCAAAGAGCCTTCGCTTGTCGTCCCGAAAACGCCGCAACCGCTTGAACCCAAGAAGATGCCGACCACAGATCGACCGATATCTTGCTGCGGAAATGAACTTGTCATTTCGCGGAAGGAAGACCTTGATCAGAAGTGACCCTCGACTCGCTCGACTGCCCGAATGCGACCAAGGGAAGAACTTCCGCCTCCCTTGGCGTGAGCGAATCCCGAGCGGGCCGAAAGGTCTTTTCCGGTTTGGCGAAGAACGCATCCAGGTCTTCGCCCGGCATTCCGAACTGGTTGGGGTGCGCCGCACGTATGCGCGGCTTAAGTGCCGGAACGATCCGGTGAGCCGACGCGCCATGACGAACGTTCCAGACGAGAGTATTGCTTGGCGTCATTTTCCTACGGAACCGCCCAACAGCGAACAGACCCAACGCTTGTCGCGAATATGCTGCGAAGGTACGATTGGCGGTGTCCAAAGTAACGAGGAACAGTCGATGCAAACCTTTGCCGCATTTGCAGCCGCAGTTGCGGCGACGCTAGGCGCAATCGTCGCCATCTTCCAGATTGCGGATCACGTCAAGAAACGACGTCTGATTGAGTCGCCAATCGCTCGCGAAGTCGCATTTTGGGTCATATGGGTTTCTGTATTCTTTGTTTTGCCTATTTGCCTTCATGAGTCGGGGTTGAAATGGTTAGGGTTCCTCCTTGGTGCGGTTGGGATGGGCGTCGCTCTTTTGCGCAACCATCTGAAAGAAGACGCCTACACCAAACTTCTCAATGAGCGTTTTTACGAAGAGAAGTTTCCAAAGCCCCCGCAAGCACAAACCGAGGAAGTCAACCCGCATGATTGAACCAGGCCTCAAGGGCAAGGACGAACTCCGGTAGCCCGTTACAAATGGGGCTGGCGCACAATGTCGGTCAATCTTGGTCTTCGATCTTTAGTTTTTTCCCGTGCAGTATGGTAGTTGTCTACCTGAAAACTTCCTGTTTCGGTTCTGGCTGGTTGGTCCAGATTGTTAAGAGTTAAACTTTATCTTCCTAAACACTTCCGTCCAAACCAAGCATTTGACCAGATGCGAAGCATCTGGTCCTATCCGAACGAAGTGAGGATAGTCAGGGCATTGCCCCTTACCTGCCGATCAGGTTGGTGAGGCAGGTTGACCGCGTGCGCGTACCTTGCGGAAGGGTCAGGTACGGGTTGCGATGTGCTGGTGCGGTACTCCAGCCTGACTGTCCTCACTTCGTTCGGATAGGACCAGATGCTTCGCATCTGGTCAAATGCTTCGTTTTTGGTTGTTCGTGCTGGTTAGTCTTGGTTGGTCTCGTCTGTATAAGCGCAACTTAAGACTACCCTGCACCGCTTGTTTGAAATGCGGACAAGCTGTTGGCGACACCAAAAAACCGCAGAAAAGACTTGATATTGTTTGAGCGGGTATCCATGGGTTGCTACTCCCGCTTCGTATCGTCGCCACGCGCGCTCTTGACCATCCACGCCCTACGCAAGCTCAGGTCTCCACGCCCCGACATCACATCTATTCTGCTCAAATTCTTGCCGACTTCCAGACACCGTATCGGGTCGGGCTGGGTCTTTGCCGTTATTGACGTTTCGCCGTTGTCGAAGTTGCCAGTTGCGGAACTGTTTGGGTTCGGTTCCAGATGTTGTCCCGCCTCACGTGTATTTAACCCGCAAAGACAAGCAGAATAGTTTCAGAAGTTACAGTTAATATAGTATCGTCGGTTGAATTATCGATTAGAGAAACCCACTTTACTGAATAAAAGCAGTTAGGTCGACCTCAGAAACAATCTTCACTCACTGAAAAGGAAAGCATGAGTTGACCTAATAGCCTTCAACATTTTACTATAGGTCTCATCAGTAGCGCAATCGAACTAAACACTAATCGCCCTTGCATCGGTTTGCGCTACTTCACCGGTGTCGAGGGCGATTCTCCTTTTTTTTGGAAGCAGCAATGTTAACGGCGAGATGGTTAGGCGGCATATGTGACGAACTGCGCAACGAGCGCATCGAAAAGCTGGAGCGAGCCGAAAGACGAAGGAAACAGCGGGCGGACGACAGGTTCATCCTTCGGTATCACGGATATCCATCGATAGCCGCCGCCAAGAGAGATGGCTGGAAGGAACTTCGCATTACGGAACCATTGTGCGGAGGCGAGCGGATGTCGCTGAACAATTGCACGTTGATCCGAAACTACAAAATTGGCAAGTCGGAGTCGGCATGGGCGAAGCAGGGAGTGCGGGTGAGGAAGGGCGAGAGACCGGCGGGATCGGCCTATTACTCTTCGGTGTTCTTGCATCGCTGGTACGACATCTACACGGACGACCAAGTCGAACAGAAGCCGGAGACGAAGCCGACTCATCCCGCGAAACTGGACAAAACCCAAAAAAGCGTTTAACAATTAACACAAAGGAATACGAAATGAATATAGCAAGGCGGAAACTCGAGGCAGTGGCATCGGTGGCGGGCTGGAATCAATGGCAAAAATGGGAGCAAGGGAGAATCGAAGAGTGTGGCGAGGCAACTACAGCGGTGCTCGACGCATGCGATAGCAAATTGGATATGGTCTATGGGCTAAATGACGAAGATGATGAAGGAGAGCCGGTTTCACTGACATTGAAGCGAGGAGAGGCTGCACGTAAGGCGAAGGGGGCGAAATGATGCGAGAGGAAATCAAGCCAAGCGATCATTTTCGCCGAAAGTCGCTGGAAGATTATTTCGGCCAAACGGTCTTGGCCGAAGGCATATTTGAAGGGTCGGATATGCGATATTGCCAATTCTCGAATCGGCAAAATCGCGTTTGCCTCGTGAACGACGTGCGAATCACCACCGACGAGGAGCAATTTGACGTTGGGCATATGTGGGTTCAGCGGGCGAACGCAATCAAAAACGTGAATCCGGTCATAGGCGAAAAGATCGCTTTTTACGCGCGGGTGAACAAATACCAGTATCGAAACCATGTCGTCAGCAAAGACGGAATCATGGTGGAGACAAGATACGGGCTGGAGAATCCGTCAGATGTCGAAGTCCTAACTCCATCGCATTACCGAGCAGGTGAACCCAGAGAACCCGCAGTCGTTTCGTCGAAAACCGCTCCAGTGGCCGCCTTGGACACCATCGAAGCGATCAAAGTTGCGAAGTCTCTTCTCGTCGATCTTGGCGCGGAACTGGTTCTGTCAGCGCTTCCTCAATTGGAACGATTGACCGAGGCGTCGGCGAAACTTGGGGGTGCAAGCCGCCTTCGTGAAATGGTGGAGGTGCTTCGCTAGCTTGGCACTTGCTCCCGGTCTCGGCGGCGAGACCCAGGCGTCATGGGACGGGGCGCGCTGTTTCGGACGGAAGCTTGAAGGGAAGCGGTTGTGCCTTTTTGGGGCAGTTGTTCGGCTGTGATGGGCAAGAGCTGCGATGAAATCCCCGCGATCAGGGCGAAGGCGAATCCGGCATGATCGGTTCGCTAGGAGTTGGCTGCCGCCTTGGGACGGTAAACAATTCTGGCCACGGATGGTCTTTCAAGGAGACAGGGCGCGTCCGAGAATTCGCCGTCTGCCGAGCGGCTGTGATCGGTCATGATCGGGACTTCCCATGTCGCGGGCGTGTCGGCTCTCGGAATCGACGGCATCACTGCGTGAACTTTGTTCCGGTAGTTCGGCAGCCGGATTACGTCGCATGAGACGGCGAGATCACTGCCCCTCCGCCCATCCGAGCCTCACGCTTGCTCCAATACGATTTCGCAGCGACCCAACGAGCGACCGTTCGACGTGACGACCATCTCGACCAAGGTGGACTCGGCCCGATCTTCAATCAGCAAGCATTCGGTCAGTTAGGCCGTCGCCAGTGCCGTGTCTTGCTGTTCGCTATTTATCGCCCCAAGGTGCTTCTTAAACATGGCCAGGTTCTTGTCGAGCTTCTTCCGCAACGTCCCGGCTTTCTTGCCGATCTTCTCGCCACTGCGCTTCACCGTGGTTGCCCATTTGGTGATTTGGTCCAACGCCGCGATGTCGCTCGTAATAGCGACCAGCGCCGCTTTCAGGGCAACAAAGCTGGACCTGTTCTTGGCGTCCGCGAGTTGCTCTCGGATCACCAAGGCTTTCGCCACCGACAAGCCGACTCGCAGATAAATGTCCGTTGTCGGATTGTCTCGGTCCCAAACGACGACAATGTGCTTGCCATGGCGAGAGAAGGGGGCGAGGCCCGCAGGGGCCGTGGTCTTCGAGAACACGAAGATGCCGATCTGGGCCTCCCGATTGTGTCGTGCCTGCTCGATTTCCTTCAAGGCTTTGACCAAATCGTAGCTCTTGTCCTCCTTGGCTTCCAACACGATCCTCGCACCGGGAACCGCGCTTTCGGCTCCGAGCGTGACGATATGATCGCCCATCTTGCAGTAAGAAATCGCCCCCGTCTTGTTTCCAGTTTCCTCGAAGATATCGCAGGACTTCTGCGCTTCAGCCTGAACGATGCTGCCAACCGCTTCCTCGAACTCCCCGCCGTGGCGGGTCGAGCGTGCGGCCTCTTCTCGCCGGGCCTTAAATGATTCGAGCGTGACTTTGACCTCGTTGTGGAAGTCGGCACTGGACTCCTGCATCTTCTGGATGACCTCGGTGAGTTCCCGTCGCAATCGGTAGAGCGGAGAATTCTCGTTGTCGAGCGTCAGGTTGTCGGTGATGGTTGCGTTAGCCTTCTCCATCAACCCCACAAGACGGCAAAGCGCGGACTTCTTGTTGTCCAGGGAAAATTCATCGGTGATCGTTCTCTGCGCTTTTTCGACTCTGCCAACCAAGCGTGAAAGCGCTCCCTGCTCGTTGTCGAGCGAAAACTCCTTGTGGAGCTTTTCAACGTCCTTGGCAAAATCCTCCCGCAACTTGCCGTTGGTTCCGGTCATCTCGCTGACCATCCTGGATAAAGCGGACTCCTTGTCATCCAAGCTGAACTGGCGGAGGATGTGGCCTCGTTGCAGTTCCAAAGCTTCAGCCACCGCCTGGCCAAGAGACGCAACAACCCCTTCGCTTTCTTCCGGCGAGAGTAAACGAAGGAGCGGGCTGTCGTCGCCAATGTGCTTGGACAAAGTTCGGGCGACCACGCACTGGTCGCCGTCCAGATGGCTTGCCAGAAGAGACTGCAACTCGCCGTCCTTCTTGATGAGCCGGTCAAGTCGCTGGTGCAGATGGCCCTCGGCGGGGTCAAAATACGTCTTCAGTGTTGAGGCCACGTTAGTCAGAAATGTCGTCGTGTTGGCCGACAGCAGCTCCCGGACGGAACCGACAAGACGTTCTCCCTCGGCCCGGACGGCACTGGCGTCTACGACGCCGCTCGCCTGGCGCAGTGCCAAGACGCCAATCCGCAAGGCGGAAGTGGCAAACTGGTCACGCTCCCTGCCGTCCTCGAACTTGTTTAGTTCGAGGACAACCTCCGGTTCACGGATCGTCAACGAGAGGCGAACGCAAGAAGGCAGAACAGGCGATTTATCGGCGGCAATCATGGTCACTCCGGGAGAATTTGCAAGGGCAGCAAGCAGATGATCTGGACAGGGAGTTGCCGCCACGAGTCGCCGTGGCGGCGTTCAGTTCAACGGCATTCTGGGAGGCTGAGCAGGTTGTCGGGTTGCTCGCCGTCGTTCTCGGTTTTGAGGTACTTGTTTCCGAACCGGCTCACGGAGACGATCACTCTCGCTGTCGAGCCGCCACGGCGAACGTAGAAGGACCATTTGCCGTTTTCGATCCCGGTGATGGCGTCCTGCTGCGTGATCTTCCAGGCCGTTCCATCGCCGTTTCGACCGCCGATGTGCGTGATCCGCTCGTGCGCATTCGTGCGATCGCTTTTGTTGATGCAGAGGACTTCGTGCCGATCCGCCATGATGACTCTCCTTCTTGTCGAGGGTATCCAAACAAAATTGCTTGATGATACCGCATCGCAAAGCACTGGAAGTGCCGACAGTCGCTCTGAAAGCCTTGATCAGTTTGCCCCTGCTCGGAAAACCCTGGATTATCAAGCGTTTGCGGCAATCTGAAAGGCTGCGTTTTCCTAAATCGGCTTCCAATATCCCAACCGACAAGTACAATCGCGTTTGTGAATCTACAAATGATGTGGTGAACTTCATGCCGACGCGACGTATCTTGTTTTCTTGGATCGGCCACGCGGATTTGCGGGCACTGGCGGCGACGTTGGCGGAAAGCGAGCAGCAGGAGGTTCTGAAGGGGATCAACCCGCCAAAGCCTTCGCCCGGTCAACCGGGGCCGTTGAAGTGCCTGCTCGACGCCGAACAGTTTGATGAAGTGCATCTCCTCAGCGATCACTCAACCGCCAAGAATCGCCTTTACCTCAAGTGGATCGGCAGCGACGCCGAACTTCATCCAGTCAAGCTGACCAATCCCACCGATTACCCGGAAGTCTTCAAGGTCGCTGACCGCGAACTCGCGTCGGTGGTCAATGTGCCCCGTCCGCACCGAATTGATCTCTGCATTCATTTAAGCCCCGGCACGCCAACCATGACGGCGATCTGGCTGCTGCTCGGCAAGAGCAAGTACCCGGCGACGTTCTACCAGACGCACGACTGCAAAGCCTGGGTCACGAGCGTTCCGTTCGACCTGATGGTGGATTTCGTCCCGCAGGTGCTTCGAGACGCCGATGCCCGACTCCAACGACTTTCGAGCGAAAGTCCCCAAGACGTAGCCGGTTTTGAAGGCATCGTTGGCGAGAGCCGAAGCCTCCGGGTCGCGGTGGGGCTGGCGCGGCGGGCGGCGCAGCGAGATGTGTCGGTGCTGATCCTTGGCGAAAGCGGCACTGGCAAGGAAAAGTTCGCTAGAGCCATCCATGACGCCAGCCCCCGCAAGGCGAAGAAGTTCGTCTCGATCAACTGCGCCGCCATATCCAGGGAGTTGCTCGAATCTGAACTGTTCGGCCATAAGAAAGGCGCGTTCACCGGAGCCGTCGAAGATCGACACGGTGCCTTCAAGGAAGCTGATGGCGGCACGCTATTCTTGGATGAGATCGGCGAATGCGGCCCGGCGATGCAAGCCAAACTTCTTCGGGTGCTGCAACCGCCTGATGATGAACCCTGCCAGAGGGTCTTTTACCGGGTCGGCGAGTCGAAGCAAATCACCAGTGACGTCCGCGTTATCGCCGCCACGAACCGGGATTTGGTCGCCGCCATTGCTCGGAACGAGTTCCGGGACGACCTGTACTATCGTGTGGCGGCCATTACTTTAAAGCTGCCGCCTTTGCGGGAGCGCCGGGAAGACATTCCGTTGCTCGTGCCAAAGCTCCTCGGCCACATCAATGAGAACTTCGAGAAGCAGGAACCCGGCTACAAGCACAAAAAACTTTCTACTTCCGCCATGACGTTTGTTCGGAAGCATCCGTGGCCGGGCAATGTCCGGCAGTTGTTCAATACACTGCTGCAAGCGGCAGTGATGACGGACGGCGACGTGATTGACCGGCAGGACGTTGCTGACGCCATTGCCGAAGTTCCGGGCAAGGCATCGGTCGATCTGATGGAGCAGCCGCTAGGCGAAGGCTTCGTATTGACCGATTTTCTCGAAGAAATCCAGCGCCACTACCTGATCCGTGGCATGAAGGAGGCGGGCGGCGTGAAGACCAAAGCCGCCGAGCTTCTGGGCTACAAGAACTACCAGACACTCGCTGCCCAACTGGAGCGGCTAAAGGTCGAAGTCCCGACAGTCTGATTACACGCACCACATGGCACACCGCTTGCCTTAGACTCACAAATCATCTTGTGTGATCTTGAACAGACGCGGCGGCTCGCATCGGCAGAGGCGTTTATGCAATCGAAGAACTTTGAGTTCCTACGACCGACGTGGGCGGATTTGGCGGAACTCGGCGCTTTCGCCGAGCAATACGCCAACCCCGACCCACAGAGCGCCGTAGCCAAGCTACGAAACTTTGCCGAGCAGATCGTCCTGTTCATCTACCACAAGCACGGGCTGCCGAAACCCTTTCAGCCAAATCTTAACGACCTGCTGACCGCCGCCGCATTCGTCCAGGCGGTCCCCAGGGTCATCGTCTCCAAGTTGCATACGCTCCGCATCCAGGGCAACAAGGGAGCGCACGGAGAAACGGTCCTGTCGCAGTCGGCGATCATGCTTCTTCAGGAAGCCTTTGAGCTTGGCCGCTGGATGCACATCAATTACGCCAATGGCAAGAAAGACGATTGTCCAGCGTTCAATGCTCCCAGCCCTGGCGAAGCAACCGAGATCGAGAAGAAGCTCAAGAAGGAGAAGACGTCAATCCTGCAGCTGTACGCTGCTCAGGAAGCCGAGATGCATAAGCTCTTGGCGGACCTCGAAGCGACTCGCTCGAAGGCGAAAGTCGCCGAGGAGACGGTCGCACAACTCCAAGCCGTGCAAACTCACGGCCAACAAGTTGCCGACGCCCTGGCGTTCGATGAGGCCACGACCCGTCATCGTCTCATCGACACTGCCCTGGTTTCCGCCGGATGGAATGTCGGGGCCAAGGGCGCGAACACGGAGCAGGTCGGCCAGGAGATCGAAGTCGATCACCAACCGACCGCCAGCAAGAAGGGCAAGGCCGATTACGTTTTATGGGGCGACAACGGCAAGCCCGTCGGCGTGATCGAGAGCAAGAAAACCGCCGTTGATCCAGAAGTCGGTCGCACCCAGGCCAAGTGCTATGCCGATGGCTTGGAAAAGGCGCACGGCCAGCGGCCCGTCATCTTCTACACGAACGGTTACGACATCTGGATGTGGAACGACGCTGCGGGCGAGCCGCCCCGCAAGCTCTACGGTTTCTACTCGCCCGAAAGCCTGCTGTACCTGCTCTATCAGCGGACCAACAAAGAGTCGCTGGCCAAAACCGCTCCGAGTCCATTGATCGCCGGGTACATGTATCAGATCGAGGCAATCAAGCGGGTAGTCGAACGATTTGCCGCAAAGCACCGGCATGCTTTGATTGTGATGGCGACCGGGACCGGCAAGACCCGCGTGGCGATCTCGCTTTGTGACGTGTTGCTGCGTGCGAAGTGGGCCAAACGGATTCTGTTCCTCTGCGACCGTAAGGAACTCCGCAAACAGGCGCACAACACTTTCAAGGGGCATCTGCCCGGTGAACCTCGCACTTATGTCACGTCTGCCACGTCGAAGGATCGTGACAAGCGCATCTACCTCGCCACCTACCCGGCGATGATGGAGTGCTACGAGTCGTTCGACGTGGGGTTCTTCGACCTGATCATCGCCGACGAATCGCACCGCAGCATCTATAACCGCTACCGGGAACTGTTCGCTCACTTCGACTGCCTGCAAGTGGGACTGACGGCCACCCCGGTCGAGTTCATCGCCCGCAACACCTACAAGATTTTCGGCTGCGAAGATCGTGACCCCACGGCCTACTTCAGCTTCGAGGATGCCATCAACAGCGTCCCGCAGTGGCTCGTGCCGTTCGAGGTTATCACGCACACGACCCCGTTCTTGCGCAAGGGAATCAAGTATTCGGAGATGTCGCCCGAACAGCGGCAGCAGCTCGAAGAAGACGAGGCGGCTCCCGCCGCCGTTGAGTTCGATCAAGCCGACGTGGACAAGGCAGTGTTCAACAAGGACACCAACCGGGTGATCCTGCGAAATCTGATGGAAAACGGGATCAAAGACACCACTGGCACACGGGTAGGCAAGTCGATCATCTTCGCCCGCAACCACAACCACGCCATCCTGCTGCAAAACCTGTTTGACGAGATGTACCCGCAGTACGGTGGGCAGTTCTGCCGGGTCATCGACAACTACGACCCCCGTGCCGAAGAACTGATTGATGACTTCAAAGGCGATGGGAACAACCCGGAACTGACCATCGCCATCTCGGTGGACATGCTCGACACCGGCATCGACGTGCCAGAGATCGTGAATCTCGTCTTCGCCAAGCCGGTCTACTCGTACGTCAAGTTCTGGCAGATGATCGGGCGAGGAACCCGCCTCTGCGAAAACTTGTTTGGGCCGGACAAGCACAAGACGCACTTCCTGATCTTCGATCACTGGAAGAACTTTGAGTATTTCGACCAGCACTACCAAGCCGCCGAGCCGAAGCAGTCCAAGTCGTTGCCGCAGATCGTCTTCGAGAACCGCATCAGGTTGGCCGAAACTGCGCTGCATCAAGCGAAGCCCGAAGTGTTCGAGATGGCGATTGACCTGATCGCCAAGGATATCGCTGATTTGCCGGGCAAAACCATCGCCGTGAAGGAAAAGTGGAAGGAGATCAAAGCCGTCAGCAACCAGGACCGGCTGCGGCAGTTCGACGCCGCCACCAAGAACATGCTGCTGCACGAGATCGCCCCGCTCATGCAGTGGCGCAACATCGGGGGCAACGAGGCGGCGCACAAGTTCGATCTGCTCGTCTGCCGAATACAGACCGAACACTTGAAGAAGTCGAGCAGCTTCGAGGACTTGAAGATCAACCTCCAAGACCAGCTCAACGACCTGCGCATGAACTTGTCCCAGGTGAAGGCCGTGGCTCCGCTGATTGTGGAGGCCCGCACGAACGACTTCTGGATCGGCATAAGCGTCCAGAAACTCGAAGACCTACGGGGCAAGCTCCGGGGCGTGGTGCAATATCGTCAGGGCGGCGGCGGAGGCAGTGGCCCGTTGCCGCCAAAGGTCATCGACATCAAGGAAGACCCCTCGCTAATCGAGCGCAAGAAACACGCCGTCAAGCTCGAAGGGCTGCAACTCGCCGCGTACCGCAACCGGGTTGAGAAGGTTCTGCGAGATTTGTTTGAAACGAACGATACGCTCAAGCGAATTAAGGCAGGCCAGCCGGTCAGTGACTCCGACCTGGACTCGCTGACCTCGCTCGTGCTGACGCAAGACCCGATGCTGAACCTGCACGATCTCGTGGAGTATTACCCCGACTGTGCCGGGCACTTGGACCTCGCCATTCGCAGCATCATCGGCCTCAATGCGGCGGCGGTCGGCAAACGCTTCACAACTTTCGTACAGCAGCACCCGACGTTAAACTCGGCGCAGATACGGTTTCTGGACCTCCTCCAGAACCACATCGCCAAGTACGGCTCCATCGAGCTCGACCGGCTCTACGAAGCTCCGTTCACCACCATTCATACCGACAGCATTGACGGCCTGTTCCCGGATGAGGATCAGGCGACCGAGATCATCGAGATCATCAAGCAGTTTCAGCCGATCAAGGAAGGGACATCGAAGGCATGATTACCGGCACGCTACGCAACCAGATCGACAAGCTCTGGACCGAATTCTGGACCGGGGGCATCACCAACCCGCTCACGGTCATCGAACAGATTTCGTTCCTGATGTTCTCCCGTCTGCTTGACATCACCGAGACACGGGCCGAGAAGCGGTCGTCCCGCCTGAGCAAGCCCTTCAAGGGGCAGTTCAGCGTCAAGGAGCAGAAACTCCGCTGGTCAAACTTCAAGAACTTGCCCGCCGAGCAGATGCTCAAGACGGTGCGGGACGAAGTGTTCCCGCACTTCCGCAACCTCGGCGACAGCGAATCGACCTTCGCCGAGTACATGACCGACGCCCAACTTCTCATTCAAAAGCCGAGCCTGCTTGTATCGGCGGTCAACATGATCGACGCCTTGCCGCTGACAGAAGGCGACACCAAGGGCGACCTTTACGAGTACCTGCTCGGCAAGTTGACCACGGCGGGTATCAACGGCCAGTTCCGCACGCCCCGTCACATCATCCGGCTTATGGTCGATCTGATCGAACCGAAGCCGAACGAGATCATCGGCGATCCGGCCTGTGGCACGGCGGGCTTCCTCGTCGGCGTCATGCAGCACTTGCTCGAAAAATACACGTCGCCCCAGGGCATCGTCACCCACGACGACGGCCAAAAGACCTACACCGGCGACCTGCTGGAACCCTACCGCAAGCACATTCAAACGCAGTTGTTCCACGGCTACGACTTCGACGCCACGATGCTCCGTATCGCCGCCATGAACCTGATGCTGCACGGCGTTGATTCGCCCGACATCCACTACCAGGACACCCTCAGTAACTCGTTCCCGGAAAAGTTCCCCAAACAGGCCACGGACGGCTTCGACGTGATTCTGGCGAATCCGCCCTTCAAGGGCAGCCTGGACGAGTCCGACGTGCATTCCTCGATCACCGGCAAGGTGAAGACGAAGAAGACCGAACTCCTCTTCGTCGCCCTCATTCTGCGAATGCTCAAGCTCGGCGGGCGGGCGGCGATCATCGTGCCGGACGGCGTGCTGTTCGGTTCATCCAACGCCCACCGTGATCTCCGCAAGCTGCTCGTAGACGAGAACCAACTTGAGGCGGTGATCTCCATGCCGTCCGGTGTCTTCAAGCCGTATGCGGGTGTATCCACGGCCATCATGATCTTCACCAAGGGCGGCAAGACCGACCGGGTGTGGTTCTACAAGATGGAGTCGGACGGCTTCAGCCTAGACGACAAGCGGGAGAAGATCGGCGACGGCACGGGCGATCTACCGGACATCCGGGAGAAATGGTTCGCTAGGGAGAAGGCGAAGAAGAACGACCGCAAGGCCAAGCACTTCTTCGTGCCGGTTAAGGAGATTCGGGACAACAAGTTTGACCTGTCGATCAACCGCTACCGGGAAACCGAGTACGAGGAGGCCACGTTCGACCCACCGCAGGAGATCATGCAGCGGCTCCGCTCACTGGATGAGGAAGTCAGCCGTGACATGGACGAATTGGAGGCGCTGCTGAAATGAGCGTTGCATTCCCCTTGGGCAAACTCGAATTTGATCCACCATCAAATTGGACCCAAACTTTCGTGGGCCAAATTTGCGATGAGAACGACGGCGACGTGCAAACCGGGCCGTTCGGAAGTCAACTTCATGCCTCTGACTATTCAGACGAGGGTGTTCCTCTCGTCATGCCACAAGATATGGCTGACGGCAAGATTCTGACAACGAAGATCGCCCGTGTTGATTCATCGCATGTCGAGCGCCTGAGTAAACACATGCTCCGCACAGGTGACATTGTTTTCAGCAGGCGAGGCGATGTAGCACGCTTCGCCATAGTGAACTGTGCTGAGCAAGGATGGCTGTGCGGAACCGGCAGTGTGCGGATTCGCCTAAACAGTCCGCTCATCGACACCCTGTTTCTCCGCCGTTTTCTCCAGCTTGACTCGGTTGGAAAGTGGCTCAACCACCAAGCAAAGGGTATCACGATGCCCAACCTCAACACGGGCATCCTTCGAGCCTTGCCACTGTATTTCCCTTCCCTGCCCGAACAGCGTCAGATCGCCGCCATTCTCGACAAGGCCGACGCCGTACGTCGCAAGCGAGAGGAAAGCATCCGGTTGACCGAGGAATTGCTGCGCTCCACCTTCCTGGAAATGTTCGGCGATGTGGCGACCGCCCCGGCGAAGCCGCTCGCAGAACTTGCTGAGGTAGTGTCCGGCGTCACGAAAGGCCGCAAGCTAAATGGCCGGGCAGTGACAGTGCCATACTTGCGAGTTGCGAATGTCCAAGATGGGTTCCTCAATCTGGATGAGATCAAGACGATTGAGGCGCTTCCCAGCGAAGTTGAAGCACTGGCGCTCAAAGCGGGCGACATCGTGATGACTGAAGGCGGCGATCACGACAAGCTCGGTCGTGGGGCAATCTGGACAGGAGCAGTTCAGAACTGCATCCACCAGAATCATGTCTTTCGTGTTCGAGTGAACCAGAGGCATATCTTGCCCGATTACTTCGCTACCTATTTGCGGACCAGTGAGGCCAAGCAGTATTTCTTACGCTGCGCCAAGAAGACGACGAATCTTGCCAGCATCAACATGACTCAGTTGCGTGGCCTTCCCGTGCCTCTTCCGTCCGTCCGGCTTCAGCAGAAATTCCAGGATGCTGCAAAGGCAATCTATGAATTGTCGGCGGCTCGGAAAAAGGCGGCGCATGAGTCGCAATCGCTTTTCGGCTCACTCGTCCAACGGGCCTTTCGAGGAGAGCTATGAGCCACATCCTCGACCTCGATAAAGCGATCAACGAGATCATCGCCTCGAACGAGCGCATCCAGACGTTCTGGACCAAAGAAGCGTCCGGCTGGTCGCCCAGAGAGACAGCCGAGTTGCTGGAGAGCTCTCGGATGGATCGCCTCGTGTCCTTGTCCCGGAGCCTGCGTCTTTGGGCCGAGCCGTGCGCCGAGGAAGACCGAGAAGGCCGACTAATCCTGGCCTGGGCCAATCTCGGCATACTCGTTGAAGGCACGATGACGTGGTTCCTATGCGTCTTCGAGAGCGATTACGCCAAGCAACCCATGAAGGCGAAGGCTGGCTTCGACCTGCGACCGAACCGGCTGCGTTTCGAGGAAATGTGCCGCTTCTTCAGCGAACATGTTTGGATCGACTCCCAGCGTGCCGAGTGGGACGACTGGCTTGCAAATGTCCGCAACTTCCGCAACGCCGTCCACGCCTTCAACCACCGGCACATCGGCGACTGGAACGATTGGCAGGATGCCGTGGTGCGTTACCACGACTTCATCGGTGAGTTGGACGGACGAGTGCCATACCCGGAAGCCAGGGACTACTACGCCTGATGGTGTCGAGGTCGGAGAATTGTGAAATGACAATCACGTTCAACCAACGGATACCGCCGTTCGCCGCCGAACGCCTGGAGGCCATCAGTAAAGTCCTTGCCGACACGAACGAGGGGCTTACCGGCACAGAGATCGACCATCTCCTGCGGAGCTGCAACATCTCCGACCCGACGCCGGACATGACCAAGTGGAAGCGGCTGCACAATGCTTTCGTGGAGTTCCAGAACGAGCATCAAGTGGGCAACCACGTTGTCGTCTTCATCAAACGGTCAATGGACCCGGCTCGATATGTTGGGAAGCCGCAGGTCTTTCGTTATCGCCGGGACCGCCTGAACTCGGTGTTGGCATTCTGTGGCTACACGCTTGGCGAGGATGGTCAACTTCGCAAGGCGGACGCCGCTCGCACGATCAGCGAGGCGCTGGAGCGGGCCAACCGCCTGCACGCCGCCCTGATCCAGCGCAGCGTCCACGCCGACGTGCTGAAGTTCTGCAAGGCGGAACTGCTCGAAGAGAACTACTTCCACGCCGTCTTCGAGGCCATGAAAAGCGTAACGGCCAAGATCAGGACGCTGACCGGCATGACCGGCGACGGTTGCGACCTCGTTCACGACGCCTTCGGCCAGAAGTACGGCGACCCACTCCTGGTGATTAACTCGTTCCAGACCGAGACACATAAGGGTGAGCAATACGGCTTCATGAATCTGCTCAAAGGGTTATACGGCACGATACGCAACCCTCTCGCCCACACGCCGAAAACCGAGTGGGACATGACGGAGCAGGACGCCCTCGACATCCTGACCATGATCTCTTTGGTCCACAGGAAGCTGGATCAAGCTCGCCGGTTCCGCCCGTGACTTTTGAAGAGGCCTGGTAGATCATGAGAATATCCCGGATCGAGATCACGAACTTCAGAAACTTCCGGCACCTGGATGTGACTATCGGCATGCACGCCGTCATCGTAGGAGAGAACAAGATCGGCAAATCGAATTTATTGTTCGCCCTTCAACTCATCTTGGACCCTTCGTTACCGGACTCCGAGCGGTGCTTAAGGCTCGAAGACTTTTGGGACGGATTAGAGCGGCCTCTGAACCAGAACGACCGAATCGAAGTATCGGTAGAACTATCAGACTTCGACGACAACAATGACCATTTGGCGCTAGTCGGAGAGTTCCTGATTCAACCCGATCCGATGGTCGCTCGACTGACGTACGTTTACCAACCAGTTCCGAATCTTCCTGACGGGCCGAAGAAGGAAAGTGACTACGAGTTCGCCATTTACGGCGGCGGGCGACCAGAGTGCCGGGTCGGTTACGAGTTACGAAAAAAACTGCCAATGAACATGCTCCCGGCCCTCCGGGACGCAGTAAGTGACCTGGCGAATTGGCGGAAGTCTCCGCTCCGCCCATTGCTCGATAAGATCGCCGGGGAAATGGACCGAGATCGGCTCAATGAACTTGCAGAAGGCGTGTCGAAAGCGACGGCTACTATCGCCGGAAGCGACGAAGTAAGGTCTGTCGGCGACCTCATCTCTCAAAGACTGTTGGAGATGGTCGGCTCGCTGCACGCATTGGAGATGTCGCTCGGATTTTTACCATCCGATGCGGAAAGACTGATCCGATCACTTCGCCTGTTCATCGACGGCGGGGAGCGTACCGTTGCAGATGCAAGCCTTGGTTCGGCGAATCTGTTGTATCTCGCTCTCAAAGCACTACAACTTGACCAACAGGTGAGCGAATGCGAACGCAGTCATACCTTTCTCGCCATTGAGGAGCCGGAGGCCCATCTGCATCCCCACGTCCAACGACGGGTTTATCGAGCCTTCCTTCGACCACGCCAAGCCGTGCCAAACGGCGAGGCAGGCCCGGGAAAGCCTTCGCCAGAGATGACGATTCTTCTCACTACCCACTCTCCGAGTATCGTTAGTGTCTCCCCAGTTCACTCGCTCGTCCTCCTTCGCAAAACTGCCGATTTGACCTCAACCCTGGGCGTCTCGACGGCCAAGCTCGAATTGGATGCTGCCGAAGCCGACGACATCGAGCGGTATCTCGACGTGACCAGGGGTGAAATGCTGTTTGCCAAAGGGGTGCTGCTCGTTGAAGGCGAGGCCGAGCAATACATGCTGCCAGTACTGGCGGAGTTAAATGGCTACAACCTTGATGAGCTGGGAATTACTGTATGCTCGGTGGCGGGGACGCACTTTCTCCCATATCTGAAGTTTCTGGGGCCGACTGGATTGAACATCCCCTACGCCGTGATAACGGATGCGGACCCGAACGTGCAGATCACCGGATTAAGCCGCATCCGACAACTGCTTGAATTTCTCGCCCCCGACGATTTGGAAGAACTGGCGGATGAAGACGAAATAATCGACCTTGGAAAACGACATGGCATCTTTCTGACTGAGGACACTTTCGAGGTTGCTCTCTTTCGTGGAGGAAGGCACGCCAGCTTCGCTACGACGATGGGCGAGTTGTCTTCCAATGCCGCAGCTAAGACTCGTGCAACCTCCTGGAAGGCGAACCCTACAACGTTAGACGTAGACAAGATGCTGAAGGACATAAATGCCATTGGTAAAGGGCGGTTCTCGCAACGGTGGGCACTGCGCATAAGTCGCTCAAAAAGCAAAAGCTGCCCGACGTCAGTTTCGGAGGCACTGAAACATGTCACAAGTCGCATCCAGGTCCAGGCTCTACCTGAAAGCAGCGACGGAACTTCGGAAGAACCGTGAGCAATGGCAGGCGTATGAGTCGACCAGTCATTGCGTCGTGTTGGCTGGGCCGGGCAGCGGCAAAACCAAGGTGTTGACAACTAAACTGGCCCGCCTGATCTCGGAAGAAATCACGCCGCCCCGTGGCGTTGCATGCCTGACGTACAATAACGAATGTGTAAAGGAACTGACCGGGAGACTGGCCCGCCTTGGTATCCGCAACTCTACCAATGTGTTCGTCGGCACAGTGCATTCCTTCTGCCTCAAGAATATAATTCTGCCTTACGGGAAGATGGGAGGCTTAGAGACCCTGACAAAACTCAGGCAGGTCCCCATTTTACCCAACTTTCCAGGGGTTTTGTCAGCGTCTCTTAGGTCTGCCTGATCAGTTTCGGATCGCCACGCCATCTGATTCAGAGAAGCTCTTCATTCAGGCGAAGGATCGAGTAGTCGGGGTGGATGAGCGACCGGATGAATGGCGGCGTCGATGCGACATGTACCGGCGAACTTATTTGGATCGTGAAAGTCTGGAATGGAGAGACGAAAACAAGCAGTGCGCCGACCTTATTGAAGATTACGAACGAAGACTTCGGAAATCCGGCTTGATCGACTTTGATGATATGGTGCTTCTTGGCCTCCGACTCGTTGAGACCCACCCTTGGGTGCGGAAGGTCTTGGCCGCACGATTTCCAGCGCTCGTCGTTGACGAATATCAAGACCTCGGTCTCACCCTTCACCGCCTCGTAATTTCGCTGTGTTTCTCCCCCAACAGCAAATGCCGCTTGTTTGCAGTGGGCGACCCTGATCAGTCGATTTACTCGTTCACCGGGGCGCAGCCGGAACTCTTGCAAAACCTTGCGGAGAATGAATTGGTTCAGAAGGTACACCTTCGACTGAACTATCGAAGCCGGTCGAATATTGTCACGGCATCTGAAGTCGCCCTCGGCGAGAGCCGAGGCTATGAAGCTGCAACCGGTGAAGGCGGCGTCATTGAATTCCACAAATGCAGTAATGGCCTTCAGCACCAAGCAATGCACGCCTGCGAGGAGCTGATTCCAAGAGTGCTAAAGTCCGGGATGGCCCGAAGCATCGGGGAAATCGCGATCCTATATCGAGATAAGAATCAGGGGGACGTTGCCGCCGAATGCGCTGCCGCTGCCGCTCTACAGTTCGTCCGATCAGACGCAAATGCTCCTTACCGTTGTACGCCGATGACGATGTGGTTAGAAATTTGTGCGGCTTGGTGTGTTAGTGGATGGAAGGTTGGAGAGCCAGGGTTGTCCGAGCTATTGGCAAAGTGGCGAGCGTTCAACGGCTCAACGACGAGCGACAATGAGAACTTGGATAGTTGCCGGAAACTCGTTGGGTTTCTCTTTTCGCATCGTGACACCAAGAAATCACTCGGCGAGTGGCTGAATGGCTTGAACAAATCCTGTCTGGAAGGTCTGTTCGAGCGTGAGCCAATGCTCGGCGATGAAGCCTTGAAGGTAGCAGGCATCATGAGCCTTTGTGAAAAGGGGAAGAAGCTGGCCGAGTGGTCCGTAGGCCAATTCGGCGGGCAGGGCGGCTCACCGGATCACTTGAATCTTATGACCTTTCACAGTGCGAAAGGGTTGGAGTTCGACGTGGTGTTTATGATCGGCCTTGATCAAGGCGTCATTCCAAACTATCGCGAGAGCAGTCCGGCATCGAAACGAGAGCCAAGGCGCCTATTTTACGTCGCTCTAACCAGGGCGAGGCACGAAGTCCACATGATGTACTCTGGTTGGCGCGATTCTCCATACGGTCGGAAGTCGGACGGACCTTCTGAGTTTCTTCTGGAAGTACAGCGTTCGGTTTCAGGAAAATAGCCAGGAATGAACTGGAGAAGGCAAATCGGTGGGGCAGTCGAGAGCCAAACACTTTCGCCCTCCAGCCCGATACTTCGCCTGGGCCACGTTCCAGACGAGCCAACAATGCCAGCTGCCGTGAATTTCCGAGAACCGCCACCTAATTCGGCTTGTCGTGCTGCGACCCTGATCGAACTTTCTTGACGTTCGGCGTTTTGAACGGTTTACAGCGTCGCCAGGTACAGATTGAGCCGTGCTACGTCCGCCGCATTTGCAAGTTTCGCTCTTAGCAGCGTCCCCATCAGCTTGATTTCATCCGTTCGCGGTATTTCGCCGATTGCCCCTTCCGCAGCAGCGAGCGATCGTTGTAAGGCTGGGTTCGATGTCGCCCTTTCCCGAACGCGAAGAGCAGCCGCGAGTATCTGCTTGCAGCGCGGGATTCCGATTTGAAACCACCGCTGGTCGGGCTGGCTCTGCACCTCCAGCTGCCACAGCGTGTTGTCAGGCATCCGACCACAGCACATGCAATCGCCGTAGGAATTGTGGTTGTGCATGACGGCATCGAACCTGGCGATCTCATCACCAAGATAATCATGGTTCAGGTAATGATTTTTGAAGTGCAGGACCGGGTTTTCCTGCATGTTACGTGGATAGGGCAGTGTTCCACGAATGAGCGCCATAAGGCCTCCGCTGACACTCAAATAAACAAGTTTTGGACCGCAGGGGTGCGCGTCTGAGGTAAGCGTATAGCCCATCGTCCTTGAATGCAACGACCGCATCTCACCTGTGACAGTTACGGCGAAACGAATTTGGGGCCGTCAGTCCTATTGCCAGCAGGCCGACCTTTTATTCGGTGGGCCGGGTTGGGCGTTGGCGCAACTTTTTGTACTTTCTTGGGGATATCTAGCGCGGTGCAGCAAGTGTCCGTCAGTTCCCAAGCCAGCGCCCATTCAAAGATCGTGATCTCCGTCCAGGCGGTCGCACCGACCGCGCAACGTCGCAATGAGACTTGAAACCGACTTACGATACCGCCCGGCTCCTCACGCGCTCGCGGATGTCTTCCGGGACGTTACCTCCGCTCCTCTCATGACCTCCATCCGCCGTCGCGAACAAAACCGATTTTTTGAGGAGATTACCATGCAAAAGACTTCTCTTGTCCTTCACACTGGCGCCCGCTCCGTCAACCGCGAACAGGTCGCCCAAGTCGCCACGCCGAACCGGACACAGACCTGGGTGCCGATTCCCCACGCCCGACTGCTCGATGGCGTTCAGGGGTGCCTTGAGCGTGCCGGTCTGTCGGTCGTCAATGAAGCTCACGGGTTGACCGGCGACGGTTGCCGCTACTTCGGACTTTTGCAAGTGGCGCATGCCGATGCCAGCGACTTCGGTCTGGTGGTCGGCCTCCGCAATAGCCATGACAAAACCTTCCCCGCCGGGCTGGTGCTGGGAGCGGCGATTTTCGTCTGCGATAACCTCTCATTCTCCGGCGAAGTGAAATTGGCCCGCAAGCACACCGCCCACGTCGAACGCGACTTGCCGCAGTTGATTGAGCGGGCAATCGGCAAACTCGGAGACCTTCGCCGCACTCAGGATGAGCGGTTCGCCAGCTACCGGCAGCATGAACTGACCGACGCGAACGCTCACGACCTCATTGTCCGCAGTCTGGATGGCGGCGTGGTCCCGGTCACGCGGTTGCCGCTGGTGTTGCAGGAATGGCGCGAACCCCGTCACCCAGAGTTCCGAAAAGACCGCACGGCTTGGCGGTTGTTCAACGCCTTCACCGAAGCGTTGAAGGGCAACCTCGACATGTTGCCGCGTCGGACGCAGGCGTTGCACGGCCTTCTCGACGCCGCCTGTGGTCTGACCGTCAACCGGAACTGACCGGCACAATGGAGCGCGGGCCACGGATGGCCCGTTGTTCCTGTCGCTAATTTCAGGCGTCGGCCATCCGTTTGGTTCAGGGGATGTTCCAATCATGACCATCCGGTGCAACAAAGTTCACGCACCGGAGGATCAAATGCTATCCGCGAAAAACGAATTGGCGCATGTCCTCGCCGGAATGACCGAGGAAGAAGCCGAAATCATGCTCGATCTTGTTGGCGTGTCCAACAAGGACTCCGACAAGGTGGCGCACGCCATCGAACTTCTCAAGATCGCGGCACGCCTGCTTTATCGAGATGGACGCCCGGAGTGCGTCCAGGCTGGCGAGCAAGTGGATGCCATTCTCAAGGACTTGATCAAGCGTGAGGCTGGAAAAATGCTGCATGAAGCGTTGACGGAGATTCTGCGTAAGTTTGCCCGCTCGATCATCGCCATCATCCAACGTGAACGGAAAAAGAAGGACGAATAACCCCGGATGGTCCGCGCAATCATGAGCCATCCGCCGCACCAAAAGGAGAACTTCAATGATCACCGCACGACCTTTCAGTCACAACGAACACCGAAAGGGCCACTCCGCACTTTTCGCAGATGAGCTGTCTGAAGAGGATAAAACCCCGCCGCCGACGGCTTTGGAAGAGAAACAGGCGTTGCTTGCACACCATGTCCGTCTGGTCGCGAGAAAGATCAGTCATGGGCTGTTTGTGGCCGGACAAGGGGGACTCGGCAAGAGTCGGACAATCAGCCAGACGCTTGCCGAAGAAGGCATCAGTCCCGTCTTGGTTAACAGCCACATCACGCCGTTATCCCTCTATACGACGTTGTTTCACAACCGCCTGGATGCTTGCATTTGGTTGGACGATTGCGACAGTATCTTCCAGAGCACCGCAATTCTTGGCATTCTGCGAAGCGCCCTCTGGGGCCAAAAGGAAGGCCGCGTCGTGACCTATACATCGACGCAGCTCGGGAACATCCCCAATCGATTCGTGTTCGAAGGGCAGATCATTTTCTGCGCCAACACTTTTCCAAAGCGCAATGAAGCATTCAAGGCAGTGTTGTCGCGGGTAGACGTATTTGAACTGTCAGCAACGAACGATGAGGTTTTGGAGTTGATGCGGACGATGGCCGAGAACGGCTACGGCAAGCTCTCGCCAAAGCGCTGCTTGCAAGTCGTTGAGTTCATCGCCAAAGCGGGCGGCACCCGTCAACTGTCCATGCGCATGTACGAACCATCCATGAAAAAAGTGGAATACGCCCTCAAGAACCGCGTGCCATGGCGTGATCTTGTCCGGTCTCAACTCGATCAGATCGGGATAAGCGAAGGCGTCGCGGAACCACTGAACAGCAAGGCCCACGATTTCACCGTGATGGCGCAGGCCATTGCGGCCCACGAGTCGGTCAAGCTGCAGGAGGAGTTTTGGTGCAAGGCGACCGGCAAGAGCAGGGCATCGTTTTTCAGAACCAAGAAGCAATACGACGCCGAGCAAAAGTAAAGCGGCAAGCAACCATCCCAAACCCGAAAGACAGGTCCATCATGGCGAACAAGATCGGCAAGCTGACGTACCACAAGCGAATCATGAACATCCTGGCTGACGGCGAGTGGCACGCTTTCACCGACATCCTCGCCGCCGTGGCGCGGCATGTGGACGCGGGGACTGCCCAGAAGGAATACATGAAGCGTCACCCCAACTGGAAGGATGAAAAGCAAACGGTTCGCGTGGCGCAGGGCCGCAGGCGGTTGGTCTTCTTAAGTCTCAACAGCGCGATTCACCACGCCGAGACGGTCACGGCGCGGGGTCACGGCGACGAACGCAAGTACAGGCTCACCGCGAAGGCGCTGAAGGCCCGCTGCCCAAAAGGACCGAAACGACCGGAGTCTCAACCGTGAGCGCGTTGTTCCCGATGGGCCGATTGTTTGCAACGCCGGGCGCACTCGCCGCCCTGGAAAAGAGCGGCGAAAAATCCGGCCCACTTCATTTCCCGGCATGTCGCGGGCGATTGGGACGAAGTCTGCGCTGGTGACAAACGCCTGAATGATGAGGCGGTCAAGGAGGGAACGCGGATCATCTCGGCCTACCGCACGGCCATGGGCGAGAAGCTTTGGGTTATCACCGAGGCCGACCGAAGCGTGACAACGATCTTGTTGCCCGATGAGTATTGACAGGTCACAAGTCACCGAAACGACCGCAAGAAACAGGTGGCCGAAATGCTCGGTTCGCTCACCGGCGGCACGGCCCTGCACCTGGCTCACCTTCAAAGGTCTGCCGCCGGACAAATGACCAACGTTGCGATCTGGACGAAGCGGGAGCCATTCGGGGCTGCTTAGACGGCCTGGGCATCAAAACGACCGTCATGGCCGCTACGTGAGGCAACGTGAGGCCGCAAACGCTATTTCGCAGAATAGACAAACCCCGAAATTAGACGCCCATTTGGGCCTGGGGACCGCCATGAAACTGACCAAAGGCCCGCCTGATTTCGAGGCGCAAAACGGAAAAGCGAAATCGCAAAAGGCCCGGATCGTGGCCGACATCGCCAGGATCGTACGCCGCGAGGGGCTGGATTATCTTGGCTGGCGCTATGTTGCCAAGAAGGTCCGCCAGGTCTGCGAACTTCGCCCGGCAAAGAAAGGCCGCAAGCTGCCTCGCGTCTTGAACTCCGACGAGTTTCGGCGGTTCTACGTTGCCGTGGACCAAGCGGACAACGTGCAACACGCCCTCATGCTGCGACTCCTTTTCTACACCGCCGTCCGCGTCAGCGAACTATGCAAGATCGAGATTGCCGACATCGATCTTGATGCGTGCAAAATCCGAATCAACAGCGGCAAGGGCGACAAGGACCGCTACGTCCTTTTCGGCAAGTCCTTCGCCACGGCGTTGCGGACCCACATTGCGGCCCACCCGCGTAGCCGTTGGTTGTTCCAGACCCGGCGCAACGGCAAGTTCTCCACACGCCGGGTTCAGCAAATCGTCAAAGTCTACGCATTAAGAACGGGCGTCAATGCGACTCCGCACACATTCCGGCATCAAGCCATCACTTGGCTAACCCGTCATTCAGGCCTTGCGGACGCCGAGTTGCAACTCATCACCGGCCACGCCCGGCGGGAAACGCTGGCGATCTACCAGCATGTGGCACTGGACGGCGACCTTGAAGCGAAATACCAGCAGACTATGAGAAACCTCGAACTTTGAAAGGGAGATTGCATGTGGCCTTTCTCGAAGTGGAGCGCCACTCGCTGCGGCGGATGCAAGGGCAGCGGTGACTGTCGGCGCTGCCAGGGGACCGGCAAGCACGACGATGATGCAGGTAGCGCGGCGCAGGTTGTCGGCGGCATCACCTGCCGTCGATGCAATGGCACTGGCATTTGCGGAGGCTGTAGCGGCACGGGTTGGCTCGGTGCAAAGTATCCCGAACGGTGAACTAGCTTCCGCGTCGCGCCAATTTATACGAGGGGAAGACGCATGGCGGACCCCATCTAAGAAGATGGGTCGCGTACGGTTCGTGTCGGCGGACATCGCCACCGGATGAAGCAGTTGAAAGGGCTGAATGCCGGACTGGTGGAATCGATGAGCAGAGGTCGCCCCAATAAGTCACTCGGAGGATAGTCTCGTTACTCTCGCCATAGCTGACTGTGCAGGCACAGGTTTTGTTACAAAAATTGAAATGGTGAAACTTTCCCCCCAAATCGGAAAAGTGGGACTCCTGCCTTGAGCCGTGCGACCAATCCGACCATGCTCACACACTTCTTTCTGAGCGGAAAAGCGCCGTGCCGCTTGTGGGGTTTAGCTCACCTTACGCTTCGCCAATTCGCGACATTTGCCAAAACCTGGCGCGAACTCTTCTCTCTCTCGGAAGGGAGCAAATCGGCGATAAAAAGACGAAAGGCTTAACTCAGTCCAGGAAGAAACAGACACGCAAGCCGGAGCTAGTGTTACGGTGGCCAGGTCTAAGCCACATACGCGAGGCCGATCTGCAATCCCCAGGAATGTCCATCCACGAACCGCCACGCAGCACACGCTGCTCGCCATTTTCTGGCCCCTTCGGATCAGTCACGTTCTTTCTCGGATACTCGCCACGCCAGTCCTGGCACCATTGCCATACATTGCCGTGCATGTCATGCAGTCCCCAAGCATTGGCGGGGAAACTGCCAACCGGCGTGGTCTTATTGCGAAACACGCCCTTCATGCCTCTGCCGTAGACGAACTCTCCCTGGTAATTCGCCTGCCCAGTGGAAATCGTTTCGCCGAAATGAAAAGGCGTCGTCGTCCCCGCACGGCAAGCATATTCCCATTCAGCTTCAGTCGGCAAGCGGTACGCTTTCTTGTCCTTGTCCCGCATTTTCTTGATAAACTCCTGACAATCGTCCCAGGAACGATCGTCTACCGGCAAGTGCTTCTCCCCCTTGAAAAAGCTGGGATTGTCCCCCATGACCTCCTGCCACTGCTCCTGCGTCACGGTGTACACGCCCATGTAGAAGCCCTTGGTCAGCGTGACCTTGTGTTGAGTTTCGTCGTCAGATCGTAGTTCTTCTTCTTTTGGACTGCCCATTAGGAAGCTGCCGGGAGGAATCCACACGAACTTCATACCCACGCCGTTGGTGTAGTGAGTGGAAGGTGCTATGCCTTCGATCGGTGGAGCAGTCGCCTTTGTCGTTGTCGGCGCGGTATTATCTGTTACTCCGCTCTCCTTCGGCTTTGGTGTCGATTCTGGCCGCGCCTCGGCATCCTCAACATGCGGCTGACTGCGCCACTTGGCCTCAGCGTTCAGAACACCGGCTTTGCTTTTTGCGGCGGCTTTGTCCCGTTCCGCTTTTTCGGCAGCCCGTACCTTGGCGTCCTGAATCCGCCTATCGATCTCGTTTTGTGCCTGCTTATCAAGGACTTTCGCACGGTTCACATACGACTGCTCGCTCTCTTGTGCGCTCTTGCGTATGGATTCCATCTGTTCTCGTGACCTCTTTAGCGAGGAGGCCAGGGGCGCGAGAGATTTTGCCAAGTCTGGTCGGTTTTGAATTGAAGCCGATGTTGGAGTCGAGTTATCCGCTATGCGCTCGATACGCGGAGCAGGCCGACCCGAAAACGCGAACACGATAAAGCACACGATCAGCCCGATTACTGTTCCGAATCCGATGCAAGTCCTTCGCCAGCCAGACAGACCCGAAGGCCACAAGTCTTTCCTTGCTGCATTCGTGTCATCCTCTTGTTTTTGGGCCGCAGCACGAGCGTCTTTTGCTTTCTGGAATTCTTCCTCTGCACCGGCAGGCGGTAAAGCTTGTGCCTGCGCCGAGATAGCAAGTTGGCGCAGTAAAGTGCTTCGGCGGCATTCCAACGCTTCTGCTTGCTTCTTCGTGTTTGCTCCTTCGCGGGTCTTTGCATCCAACGCGGAAATCTGCTCTCGAAGCTCCGCATCGCCGAGGCCAAGCTCAACCAAGCGTTGGCCGAGGGCAATGTCGGCCTGCGCCAGAATCTTGTTCAAGGATCGGGAACGCCAACTGCCGCGCCCAAATCCATAGAGGCGGGAAGTTTGAGCTATTGTCGCCGAACAGGTTTCACGGACTTCGTGGAGCAGCCCGCCGCATTTGACGGGTGTCGGGTTTGTGCGAAATGGCCACATCGAACCCTCTTCTTGCGGGCACTCTAGTTCTTTCTTCCCCGCGCTAAACCGTAGCCGGTACGAAAGTGCCTGTCAACAAGTACTAATGTTTCTTCCTTGTCCAGCCGCGCTTCGACATGATCTCGGGCCGGGGGACAGGAATGCAGCAGCGGAAAAAGCAAAAAAGTCATGGCGAAGTAGTTCGCCTCTTTTCCAGCCGCCTTCGAGAGGTGCGACTGTCTCGCGGAATGACGCAGGCGGAACTTGCGCATTCCGCTCAAGTAAGCGAAGCCTACGTGGGGAGACTCGAACGAGGAGAAGCGGCCCCGGGAATTGAGCTTGTTCTGCGGATGGCCGAATCGCTGGGAGTGGTCCCGGCAGATTTGTTGCCGACGAGAACATCAGAGGGCGAGTCGCACGATCAACTACGGCAGCAGGCCAAGAACCTCTTCGCGACCTTGCTCGATCGCGCCGATCGAGAAGCTTTTACCTTGCTTTGCCCATTTCTTCGCCTTCTATTGGATCGCACCAAATAGGGCTTGGCCTTCAAACCTGATACCAGACGGACAGCATTCCGAGCGCAATGCCATTTAATCCTTCCATGTTGCCCCACGATCGCTTGAAGCGTCAGCGTTGGCTGCAAAAGCCATGAATCGGCCCCAAGCGAACGTGAGCGGCCCTGTTACAGCTCAACCTCCGTGCCGTCGTGGCGGAAGTATCGCCATTCGCCCCTGATTTTCACTCTCGATGCATATGGCGACAATCCCTTGTCTGCCCATGCCAAACGCTCAAGAGCGATGCCGACGTATGGCGGATGCATGTCGGCGCAGATGTAGCGTCTGCCTGTCAGATGGCACGCCAGGGCCGTAGTTCCCGATCCGCAGTATGGATCAAGAACCACGTCACCGGGCTTCGTCAGCAGTTCGACGATAGCAATCATTCCTTGCAGCGGCTTGAAACACCGATGCGGAATGAAATCATCCATCTCGCCGTACTTCGTCAGGAACAATTCCCTTTGAAAGTCGGGCCGTTTCCTACTTGCCGTCTGAATCGCTGCGAAATCCAGCATGTAGCACTTTCGCGAACCCGCCAAGGTCCATTTCGCAAGGGCGATTTGGTGATACGGACCTATCGCTTTTTCAAGCGTGCCGTCGTCCATGTAACGGATTGCCTGAAAAAACACGATGTGCCCATCCGGCTTGAGCAATCGAAACCAATCGTCCCAAATGGGGCCAAGGTACGTCCAATGGTCGTACCAATTGGTTGCCTCTCGCCAGCCGTGATACTCGTATCCAACCCCGTAGGGCGGATCGGTCAACACCAGCGATATAGACCGTTTGGTCAGCAATCGTTGCAAGGTTTCTGCGGTGTAGGGCAAGATTTTGTTTTCGTAGCTCATGCCGCCACCACCTTTCCGGCCTTGCTGCCCCGAATCAGACGGTTGATTGCGGCACGCAGTCCAAGCAATCCGTTCTTGCACGTCTTCGCCAGGTCCAAGAGCATTCTGTCGATGTCGTCGCCTTTCAGTCCCTTGGTCTTGAACGTGGCGATTCGAGGTTGCGGCCTTTCTCCCTTCAACTTGGGTTTGGGTTTCGCACTGGCGATTCCGGCCTTTCGGAACGCTTCATCCAACGTCAATCCCTTGATCTGCTCGAAAGTGATTGCCGTTGCCAGCTGCCGATATTTGGCGATGGTGCTGTAAGCCATCCCAGCCATTTCGGCGAGCCATTCCTTGTAGGGTTTGCTGCCCTCGTACTTGCCCTTGGAGATGAGGGCGCAACGTCCCTTGATCCATGCGATTTCAGCGGTTTTGATTCCGCATGCTCGCAGGGTTTCGGCGAGTTGCTCGATGGTCCAGTTGTCTTGCGGCAGTTCGATAGGGTTCATTTCCATCCTCCATAGGGGGAGCGATGGCATTCGTAAGAACGAAAAAACCACCGCTCCCAAACTCACTTGAGCTTGAAAGCGATGGTTCACGGGCCACTGTACCCGCAAGTTGCGCTAGCCTCTTGGCTGCACCATCATCCCACCCATCTATCGGCTTTCGGCTTCGGCACGCCGTCCGCTGAGCGAACTGCCTCGGCTTATCCGGGGGTGGACCTTGCCAAACGTTGGCTGCCGATCCCAAATGCACTTGAGATGCCAATTGTCGGCGATTGCCACAAGTGGTCTTCACCGGGTGCTTTGGGCTAAGGGGCTGTTTGTTGGCAGTTCTCCCTTGTTGCGAATTACTGCATGAGTTGTACGACTCCGCCGCACTTTACGCATTGCTGCTTTCCGAAGGCGAGATTCGCGACATTCACTGCGACCACCGCGACGGCGGCGCATACTGCCGCGTTAGGAGAAAAGACCGGAGTACAAGCAACTGCTGCAATACTGAGGATGCAGATTGTTGAGCGCACCCAGACCGGAACGAGGGGAGGCTTGGTCACTTTTTGCCTCCCTTCGGAATTTGCTTTCTGATCTCTGCGATGACAGATTCCGTAGATTCTTTCGTTCGAGCAGCTAGGACGTTCATCAGCATGGCGAGACGTTCGACAAGTTCGGGAAGGTATCGAACCGTCGCCAATTTCAAAGTCCGATTGTAGTCGGTCCAAGGCGCTTCATCCAAATCGCCTCCGTTTTGAGGTCGTGTTGCTATGGTGATGCGGTATTTCCCGCCGATACGACCGTATCCCAAGAAAACTTCAAGTTCTGGATTGGCGGCTCCGGGGTCGAGGTCAGCCATGTTCCCTGCGGAGACATGTAGGTCCATTCCGACGCCGCAAGTTTTGGTGAGATAGTCCTCGAGCGCAAGCACCAATTCGGATGCTTCGTCAACGGTGCTGTTTAGAATGGTCGAGGATTGCTTTAGCGCATCAAGCGACGCGCGCAGAGATGAACCCATCTGGTTCTCCTTATATGGCCTTCAGGCCGACGTCAGTCTTGGTCGCCCCCGTCGAGGGGCATCCAGTGCGAGGTCGCTCGCAACCTCAACAAATCTATCGAATGGCACGTCAGGTCGTCAAGAAGACATCTCAATGACGCTTCAATCTTCGTCTGAAAAATCAGTGGTCAAGTAATCCCGAATCTCATCAGCGAATGCGGCGATGTCGTTGGCGGGAATCGGTTTTTCAGTCCAAGTATCGGTCTTCACGACGTCGCCGTTCCTTGCCCAGCAAATCACGATCTGCCGCATGTATGGCGAATCCTTGAATCTCACTTGACGAACGCTTGGCGGGACGCAGTCGTGCCGGTGAACACTCACGTCATGTCCCGAATGATTCGCGAAACAGATGCCCTTACTCTTGGCCTCATCTTTTCGAGTTCGGAGTTGCGATCAATCCTCGATTTCCAAGCGGGCAAATGGGTCCAGCCGATCAAAGCTTTTCGGCAACTTGTCCAGACGGATGTCGCTCTGCCCTTCCCATTCGGTTTCTGTATCCCCCTTGTCATAAGTGATCTCAAATTGCCACCAGTCACCATTCCGTAATCGCACCTCGGCGAAGGCGTGCTTTGCGTTCGGATTGCCGCGAACGCGCTTTTTGGACTTGCTTTTGGACAGGACGACGTAGACCTTTTCAATCATCAGACGGATTTGACCTCGGAGGCGTTCGCGGATATTATCCCGGGCCTTTCCTTTCGCGTTCTGCATTGCGGTGATTTCGTCGCAGACGGCCACCATCTGTTGGAGCGGATCGGAGACCGTTTTGCTGCGGAGCAAGTCCACATCTTTCGCGAGTCGTTCCCGGTTGCTTTCCAAGTCGTCGAGCAGGTCGATGAATGTCTTTGCGTTGCCGCGCTTCAGGATGCGGGACTGAACTTCCTTAATGTTTGCTTCCGTTTCTTTCAGTTCCGCTTCCTTGTTCTGCAATTCGTCGCTCATGTCCTCTCGCTGCATTCCGGTGAAATCGGAAGTGGACAAGTGGCTCGAAATCGTGAGCAGGATTTGGAATTCCAGTTCGGGATACGGAAACGTTATGAAGCAGGAGTCCGGCATCTTCCGCAAGGCGTCATGGGATACAACGTATTGCCAGATTTTCCCGTTCTTGCGCTGGTGATGGAGGATTAGTGTTGAACCGTCACGAGCATCAACGAGAAGGCCAGAGAAAAGGTTTCTTGTCGTCTTTGCACCGCGTCCTCGGAATCGTGCATTATTGTCGCGGATGGCAAGTTGTTCCTGGACCTTGAAGAACAGCGCCCTCTCTATGATGGGGGGGTAATAGCCCTTGATCGTTTCGGCTTTCACTCGTTTTCCATTTTCGGGCCGGGTGAATACACGCTCCCCGATAACGCCTCGGTGATGGAGCAGCAGTGAAACATAGGAATGATTCCACCGCCCTTTGTCGATGTTGTCAGAGTTCTTTTCCTTCCGCTTTCTCCAGCCGATGCTCTTGATTTTCTTCGCGTGCAATTCGCGGATAATGGCGAACGATCCTTTTCCTTCGGCACTCATTCGGTAGATTTCGCGGACGATCTCTGCCTTCTCTTCGATGATTTCGTACTCCTTCGTTTCGGCGTTCCATCGCAGCCAGGCCGGGCAAAGCGCGCCCATCTTGCCGCCTTGTTTCCGCTTGTTCTTCCATGTCGCCTTCAGACGTTCGCTTTTCTTGTTGCTTTCTTCGTTCGCGAGCAGAAAGGTCACGATCGGCTCGAGCATGGCGAGTGCGCCGCCCTTTGCAAAATCGGGCGGATAGGTCTTTTCTGGAGAAAGGGTCTGAATCGTGATGCCCGCTCGCAAGATGTCCTGAAAGATCGTTAGAGCGTGCGAAATTTCATCGCGAGAAAGACGATCGAGGTTCTCGATGACCAGTACGGCGGGGGTCTTGATTTTGCCGCTGCGGACTGCCGCCAAGAACATCGATAGACCGCCTTCCCGCCAGTTTTCGCCGGTCCAAGCGGAAACACCAAGGTCTTCAAAATTGGAGGACGCCAGCGGAATGCCGGTGCGTTGGGACCACTCTTCTGTTTTCGCGGTTTGCCTGCGAAGAGAATCGCCGGTTGCTTGCTTCTTGCTGCTGAACCGAATGTAGGAGTACGCTAGCATCACAGCCCCTCTTGCAAGTGGGGAAAACTGCGGCCAGAACTAAAGTATGGAACGGGACTGAAAAACGAAAGTCCTCGGTGGAAGATTGGCTCAACCCCGATTGGACCTATCGCCCCGCGGAGAATCGCTTCGCATGGAGGCGGCTTCGGCGAAGGCCCATCATTCAACTCGATCTCGTTCGTTGCCAGGCATCGGCGTGGCGCCTGTTCGCATCGCATCACTATCTGAGCAGCCAACTCGCAACCAGTGCCGTGTGCTTTCTCGCATCGTGGCGCGATCAGCCCGTGGCGTTTTCGGCGTGGCTGCCGTTCTTCGGCAAAGGCCCGCCCACGCGGCGCGAGCATCGCACGGTCTGTTTGCCGGACTTTCAGGGAGTGGGCATCGGCAATGCCGTCAGCGATTTCATGGCATCCATGTGGGCGGGCCTCGGCTATCGGGCAACTTCGACCACGACGCATCCGGCCATGATCCGCTCGCGTCTCGCCTCGGCGAATTGGGAGATGATTCGCAAGCCTTCGTTCGCCGCGGGACGCGAAGGCGGATTGCGACATGCGACCACGCGGCTGACGGCGGGATTCAAGTACGTTGGTCCACCCCTTCCGCCGATCGCAGCCCGGGTCCTGCTCGGCCACTGATTTCGATTCGCATCTTCCGCCTGCATTCGTGATTTCACGCGCGTTCCTCACCAGCCGGCGCCTCCCGGGTGTTCGCCATGCCGCGCCTACGACTTACCGCTCCGCTCATCGAACAGATCGCCGCCGGCGTTCGCGCGGGCGGCTATCCGCATGTGGTGGCCCAGGCGTGGGGCGTGCCGAAGGCGACCTTCGAAGGCTGGATGGGGAAGGGCGTCAAAGGGAATGGAATGTGTGTTTTGCTCGCGAAGACGATGGGCGTGGCTCACGCTCAGGCCCGGTTGCGAGCGGAGATGACGATCAGCCGCGAAGACTCGCGCATCTGGCTGGAGCATGGCCCCGCCCGCGATCAGCCCGGCAATCCAGGCTGGTCCAGTTCCGCTCGCCTCGCCCCTTCCGCGGAGCCGTCGCTGTTCGCTCACGTGCCGATGGTCGCTCTCATTCGCGATGCCGTCGGCCAACTGGGCGAACATCCCGAAGCCCGTCAAATCATTGCCCGAACGTTCGAAAACTACAACTGAGGCCACACCATGTCGCTCGCTCGTTTCGTTGCGCAGGAATCGGTTCGCGTCAAAAAATCGATTCGCCGTGCGGATACGTTTCTCGATCAGGCCCGCTGCCCCTGGTGCCGCCATCCGTTGATCGCGCGGGTCGGCAAGCTGGGACCGTACTTCCACTGCGGCTGCATCGAAAGTAGTCCTCACGCTCCGCGTGAGGTCAGCCGCGACGCAAGGTCACACGAGTCTTTCGTGGCGACAAGTTTATTAACTTGTCGGAATGGTCATAAAGAGACGTTTCGAACAAGTTAATAAACTTGTTTCCACGGTTCGTCTGACCTCACATCGCGGCAGACCTCACGCGGAGCGTGAGCACTACGCTCGCTGCCTTTCGTGGCGACAAGTTTATTAACTTGTCGGGATTGGATTTTGAGAAGCTATCTAAACAAGTTAATAAACTTGTTTCCACGGCCGTCTGACCTTGCATCGCGGCTGACCTCACGCGGAGCGCGAGGACTACTCTCGCTGCCTTTCGTGGCGACAAGTTTATTAACTTGTCGGGATTGGATTTTGAGAAGCTATCTAAACAAGTTAATAAACTTGTTTCCACGGCCGTCTGACCTCGCATCGCGGCTGACCTCACGCGGAGCGTGAGGATTACTCTCCGTAGTCGAGCGCAATATCGAGTGCCGGAGCGGAGTGGGTCAGGGCGCCGATGCTGATGCGATCGACGCCGGTGTCGGCGATTGCTCGGACCGTGGCGAGTTGGATGCCGCCGGAAGCCTCGAGCTTCACTTCGGGCGCGGTCTGGTCGCGCAGCTTCACCGCTTCATGCATCTGGTCCGGCGTCATGTTGTCGAGGAGCACGATGTCGGGCTTGCAAGCAAGCGCTTCGCGAAGCATGTCGAGCGAATCGACCTCGATCTCGATGGTGACGAACGTGACGAAGTCACGTGCCGCCTTCACGGCTTGGGAGATCGGATCGCCTTGAGCGCGGAGCGAGGCGAGATGATTGTCCTTGATGAGGACGCCGTCGTGCAGACCCATGCGGTGGTTGTGGCCGCCGCCGCAGCGGACCGCATATTTGTCGAGGACGCGCCAGCCGGGCAATGTCTTGCGCGTATCCAAGATCTGTCCTTTGCAACCGGCGATGGCGTCCACGAATCGGCGAGTCAATGTGGCGACGCCGCTGAGATGCTGCAGGAAGTTGAGCGCGGTCCGCTCAGCGGTAAGAATCGAACGCATGGGCCCCGCCACGGTCGCGATTTGCTGCCCTGCGGTCACGTTCGTGCCGTCGCGCACCTGGGTTCCGAATTGCAGCGAGCCGTCAATCGTTTCGCAGGTCAACTGGGCCGCGGGCAGACCGGAGACGACACCGGCGCTGCGTGCCACGAACACCGCACGCCCCTTCGAATCTTCGGGGATGGTCGATCGGCTCGTGATGTCGCCGGCATCGCCCAAGTCTTCTTGCAAGGCGAGTTCGAGCAGGCGACGGCAGGCTTCGGATTCGGCGGGCGTAAAAATCATGGCGGGCGTCCTCGTCGGGGTCACTTCTTGCCGGCATAGAGGTCGAGGTTCGGATTGCCGGCCATGAGGGCGAAGGCATCGCGGATCTGTTCGAAGCCGAGCCGCAACAGAAAATTCGAGTTTCGCCCCAGGCTCTTGGCCCCGAGGATGTAGAAATTGGGCTCGGGGTTCCGTAACGCCTCCGCTCCCAGGCCGCTCATGCGGAGCGGATCGGACACTTTCGCAAGGGCCACGGCGTCGGCCATTTTCTGCGAAGCCAGCGACGCGGGACATTCGCGAACCTGCAACTCCCGGTAGAGGTTCGTATCCGGAGAATAGCCGACATTCGCGATGATGCGATCCACTTCGACGACGCGCGTCTTCAGCGGGCTGCGCAAGGTGACTTTGAAACCCTTGTCTTGACCCAAATATTCGATGGCATCAACGACGGTGGCGGGCGAATACTCGACGTTGTCGTCCGTGCGAGTTGCCAGCGAATTGGCGCGAGAGGCGAAGCGGTCGCGCTCTTTCAGCGGATCGTTGGCGAATCGGCGGAGCGGCGTCGTTTGCGACGTGCGTGCGACCCAGATCACCCACGTCGTCTGGTGTTCGAGCGAAATCTCCGCGAGGTTGCACACCGTCGTCGCCGCGGAAAACCCGGCTCCGACGACCAAAATCGTGCGATTCGCGTAATGCCCCTTGCGCTCGCCGAGGATATCCTCGAGCTGATAAGCGATGTGCGTCTCGGCCGAGAGTTCGCCTGGCGCCGGCATGCCTCCAGCGCCGGCCCAACGATGTTGAGCGTAGACGCCGGTGCAATCAAGCACGACGTCGGCCGTCTCGATGCGCTCGCGCTGCTTGTCGCGAACAAGCAATCGAAAGGGATTGCGTGCCCGCTTGAGATCGCCCGGCTCATCGTTCTTCAGCAGGTCCTGACGCGAGATCTTGAGCACCTGCGTCTCGCCGACGAGATTCTCCTTGAGCAACTCCCCAAGCGGGTTCAGATAGGCAGCCACATGCTCGCGGCCGAGGACGCAGGCGTCGTCGGCCGGAAACTCGTGCCCCAGCTTTTGTTTGCCGATGGCTTGCTTGCCCAGGAGCGTGGCGTTCATGCCGAAGGGGCTGAAGAGACGGACATGGCCCCAGCGGAGCATGTGTTCGCCGATGCGGCCGCGTTCGAAGATGGTGAACGGCCAGCCGAGTGTTTTTGCGTAGAGCCCCGCTTCGAGCCCGATGGGGCCCGCGCCGAGGATCGCCAAGCGAGGCGCCGACTTCGCCATGAGATTCCTTTCCAAGCCGCGTCATGCGGTCTGGGCATTCTAAAGCAGTTTGCAGATTGATGTCGCAACCGACGATGCCCTCTGTAGGGAACGCCCTCCGTGGCGTTCCGCCGAACTGGACGATGTCGGCCCCAGTAATGCATCTGCCGCTCTGCCGCAACCGGCTAAGCGATCATGTGTGGCGTCAGGGGCAAGCCGAAAGTCGCGGGTTGTTGGATGATGGGGGCCGACATCGTCCAGTTCGGCGGAACGCCACGGAGGGCGTTCCCTACAGAGGGCATCGTCGGTCGTCGCTATGGTTCCGTGGCGGCGGCAGTCGGCGAATTGGCCTTCTTCAGGTCGTTGCGGCTTTGATTCAGCAACTGACTTGTTTCCTGACGGCGCGACCAGAAATCGTGATAGACGGGACCGAAAAGGACGATGACTGCTGGCACCCAAAGGCAGAGAATCGTCGGGAACAGCATCCAGAAATTGGCTCGATTCGCCTGCGTCTCAGCCCGATGCCGAAGCGTCGTGCGCAGGTTGCTGGAATATTCGAGAAGCCCCGCGGATAGATCGGCGCCCAGGCGTTCGCTCTGCGTCAGGACCATCGCCAGCGTGCGGACGTCAGGCACATTGGTCCGTTCCGCGAACTGCTGCAAGGCCCTGCTGAAGCTGCTCAGCTCGGCGTGTTCGCGGAGAATGGTGAGTTCGTCGGCGAGGACGGGATACGCGTTTCGCAGTTCCTTGGAAACCAGGGCAAGCGACGCGCCGAGGTTTTGGCCGCCCGTAAGACCCAGGTTGAGCAGATCGACGGCGATGGGCAACCCGCGCTCGATCTGCCGAGCGCGAACGCGGGCTCGATAATGGATGAAGAGCCGGGGGATGCTGAATCCGAGCACGGCCAACATTGTCCCGGACATGGCGATGCGAGGGATGTCTTCGCGGCGAGCGGCGAGGCCGAGCAATGCCGCGACGACGAACGGCGAGAAAACGAGCACGGCGCGAATGGCCTGGAATTCCGTCAGGGCGTTCTTGTGGTAGAAGCCGGCTTCGCGAAGCTCTTGCTGAATGGCGGGGCGCTTCGATTCGCCGATCGGCGAATGTCCCGCAATCGCAGGCGTCATGCCGCCGAGGATCATGACCTCCTCGGCCGACGGCAGGCTGTGCGATTCTTCCGCATGGACGTCGCGCAGCAGCGCCAGGCGCCGGCGTTCCAATAGCCATGCGTAAACGCCGAGGGTAAGCCCCGCGACGGCGACGAATGCCAGACTCAGCACCAAACCCTGAAACATTCCGACTCTTTTCTCCCCTCTCCGCTTGGGGGAGAGGGGTTGGGGGTGAGGGGGCGACGCCGCGGGGGCGTTTGATCTCTTCGCAACTTCAAACAAATCGACCGTCTGGATCCCCGGGGTGCGATGCGCTTATCCCGGGGCTTGGGTCTCAATACTCGATCTTCAGCAAGCGGTAGAGCCACACGCCGCCGGCGAGTTCGACTCCCAGGCATACGCATGTCAGCATCCAGCCCTGTTGGCTTTGGAAAAACGCCGTCCCGAACTCCGGCTGCCAAAAGGCATATCCCAGCAGAAACAGCGGCGTGGCCGCGGCGATGCAGATCGCGGAAATTCGGCCCAGCGCCGTCGACGAGCGAACGTAACTGCGAAACTGGTTGTGCTCGCGCGTGCCGACCGCGAGGCGTTCCAGCAGCGAGGGGAGGTTGCCGCCGGTCGTTTGATAAAGAGCGATCAGCGAAGCAAGCGAGCTGAAATCGAGCAGATCGAGCCGTCGCGCGGTGCGTTGCAGGGCGGCGATCACTGGAAGGCCAAGCTCGACTTGAGCATGGCAGCGGCTGAACTCCGCGGCGATCGCCAGCTTTCGCTGCCGGCCGATCAGTTCAATGCTTTTCTCTAGACTTAGGCCCGCTCGTGCCGAGCGGGCGAGCATGAAGATGACGTCGGGAAGTTGCTCCTGCACCGCCCAACGATTGCGCGAACGCTGCACGAGGAAGACGCCGAAGACGCCCGCTACGCCCAGCACGCCGCCGAGCGCCGCGCTCCACCATTCGCTGCGGAGCATGAAGAAGGCCGTCGCCGATACCACCGCGATCAGGGCGATCCATGCGGTCGCTTGTTCGACCTTGAGGTCCATCCCTGTGTTGGCGACCAGATTCTCGAATGCCCCGTCCAGCTTTTCGACCGCCCCTTCATGCTGCTTGGGCCGGACGAACAGCGGATCCTCGGCCTCATCGCGAATCTTGGGCGGAGCGAATGTTTCCCACACGTAGCGCAGGCCGAGAAACAGCACGAAGCTGCCCAGAGACGTGGCGAGGGCGATCATCCACACGTTCGAGTTGTTCGTGAGGAGAGGATCGAACAGATCTTGCAGCCAGGGCGGCATTAGGCTTGTTCCTCCGCGTTGTCCAAGGAGAGGGTGCGGGCCGCGAACAGCGATTCAGGCAGGTCGATGCCGGAAGCACGCAGCCGTTGCAGAAATCGCGGGACGTACCCTGTCGCTTCGAATCGGCCGATTGCTCTCCCTTTCGCCACGCCGGTCTGCCGATAGGCGAAGATATGGCGGACGCAGTAGCGATTCTTCTTGAGGCCGACGATTTCGGAGATTCGCACGACGCGCCGCTTGCCCCCCTTGAGGCGAGCAAGCTGCACCACCAGCGAGATCGCGGAGCCGATGTAATGGCGAACGACGGGGATGGGGATTTCGTAGCCCGCCATCATCACCATCATCTCGAGGCGGGTCAGGGCATCGCGGGTGTCGTTGGCGTGGATCGTCGCGAGCGATCCTTCATGCCCCGTGTTCATCGCTTGCAGCATGTCGAGCGCTTCCTCCCCGCGGACTTCGCCCACGATGATGCGATCGGGCCGCATGCGGAGAGCGTTTTTGACCAGCTCGCGTTGGCGGACTTCTCCCGCGCCTTCCATGTTGGCGGGGCGTGTTTCCAGACGAACCACGTGAGGTTGCTGCAGCCGCAGTTCGGCCGCGTCCTCGATGGTGACGAGTCGTTCGTCGCGCGGAATGTAGCGGGAGAGCACGTTGAGAAACGTCGTCTTGCCGCTGCCGGTGCCGCCGGAGATGAGCGTGCTGATGCGGGCTTCGACCGCGGCGTTGAGCAGTTGCAACGCCTCCTCGGGCATGGTGCCGTTGGAGAGCAGGTTCTCCGCTTCCAGCCTCACGCCGAAACGGCGGATCGAAAGGACCGGGCCTTCGAGCGACAACGGCGGGATGATCGCATTCACGCGCGAGCCGTCCGATAAGCGAGCATCCACCATCGGCGACATTTCATCCGCCCGCCGGCCCACCTTGGCCGCGATGCGCTGAATGATCTGCATGAGGTGGGCATCGTCCGCGAACGATAGCGTCGTCGGCTCCAGTCGGCCGAATCGTTCGACCCACACCTGATTGCAGCCGTTGACGAGAATGTCGCTGATCGTCGGATCGCCCATCAGCTTGTCGAGAGGGCCCAGGCCGAAGATCTCGGATTGCAGTTCCTGCAAGAGGCGGTCGCGATCGGCTTCGAGCAGTTTCTCGCCTGTTTCGTCGATGAGCTGCTGCGAGACAAGGCGCACCTCGCGGCGAAGGCGATCCTGCTTCCAGTGGCCCAGCTTCGAGACGTCGATCATCTCGACCAGCTTGTGGTGCAACTCGGTTCGAAGCCGCTGGAAACGAGGCTCCTCGAGCGGCACGGCGGCCGATTCCTTCACGGGAGCGGTTTTGACGAAGAATCCCATGGCTGCGAATCTCATCTCTCTTCGGCTACGGCGTGGTCAATCGCACGCGCGCGAGGTACGGGTTGGTCGGGCGACCGGTTTCGGTCACGACCGACGGATGTTCCAGGAAAGCCGGCGTCAGCGTCACATCGATGGTGCTGCCGTTGTTCATGACGTTCGTGACTCGCGCCGCGACGAAACGAGTCACCTGGGCCTGCCCCATGCCATCGAGCCCGCGGTAGAGCGGATACGCCCGCTTCGCTCCGCTCGCTTGCAGCGCCTGCAACGCCGCGGCCAAGCCGGACGGAGCCGACTGCGTGCCCGCGATCGGCAGATTTCCGGCACTCGGCACAACGAGTTGCCCGCCGAAACTCGCCAAATCGACAGGTGCGATGCCGTTCAGCGTCTGGGTCGCGGGATCGGAGGCCATCGATACGGTCAGCACATACGGGTCCGCGGCTGCGGTTCCGCCGATCGTGATCTTGATCGTCGGCATGGCCGCAACGGTGGTCGGCGGTGAGACGCTCCATGCCGATTCGATCGTTTCTTTCCACCCCGACATCGCCTTTGATTCCGCGATCGCGGTCGGCGCTACGGGAATCGTGTTGCCGAAGACGGGACGAAAACCCGCCACCTGTCGATCGAGCTTTACCTTGGATGTCGCAATCACATCGACGCGACTCAAGGTGAACAAACCTTGGCCGAATAGCGGCACCGCGTTCTTTGTGGCCGCGGTGCGACGGCCGGCGAGTTCCAGACTGTCGATCAATTTCAACATCTTCGGCGACTGCGCATCGAGCGGGTGATCGATGAGGCCGAAGACGTAGTCGGCGTTTTCGAAAACGACGGGCGATGGACCTACAGGATTCTGGATGGTCGCGTAGTTCACGGCCGCGGATTCCGCGATCGTTTCGAGGCTGGCGAGCAGCGTGGGTGCGCCGGTCAGCATGGCGTCATCGACCATGACGATGCCGGCGGCGAGGGCGGACGCATCGACGACGCGCTGCGTTTGAGCGCGGGCGAAGTTCATCCACAGGGCGTTGATGCCGAAAAATCCCAGCATCAAAAGCACCGGCATGCTGAAGAGCAGCCAGAGGCTGAGGGCGCCGGTGCGTCGTGAAGATCGAATCATGGTGAAGGCGGCCAACTGCCGTGAGGACGTTATTGCCGTCAGCTCTTGGTGTTGTTTTTGCCGCAGGTGGTGCAGCCGGGGGGCGGCGCTCCGCCGAGGCTGGATCCGTCGGGCATCGAGAAGCGGTAGGACGCGTAGGTCGGCGATTCGGAGGCATCGCTGGCAACGTCGGCGTTCGCGGCCGTCCGTTGCACCCGAGCGACGTTCGCTCCTTTGATCACCGCGTGGGCTTCGATGCGAGTGCCCACCATCATCTCGACGCGGGTCGATCCGGACGGAACGGGGACGGCAAGCAGGCGAAGGTTGAAGATGCGCTCGAGGTCGCCATCCGTCACGATCTGCTCGTTGTTCATGAACTGAGCGACACGCTTCTCCTCGTCCCGATACTCCCGGCTATCGGGGTCGGACATGGGCGGTTCCTTGTCCTTCATCATCATGCCGGGCGCGGCGGGAACCAGCGTGAGCACACCCTTCATCTTGGCATATTCGATCAAGGCCGCACGGTACGGATTGGTTTGAAGAATGAAGGAGACGGGTTTTTCCTCGGGAACGCCCGCCATCACCTTCCAAAGATTGTCGCGTTTGACGACGATTTTCAAATTGCGAGCGATGGAGGCCGTCGCGGTGAAGGGGGAGCCGCACTGCGGTTCGGAGCAGACCGTGGAGGTCATCAAGATGTCCACGCGTTCGCCGACTTGCAGCAGCCCGCCGCCCGCTCGCTCTTTCGGCAACACGAGGCTCACGGTCCGCATGCCGGGATCGAGCCGTTCCGTCACCGATTCGGGGATTCCGACTTTCTCGAACATGTCTTCGGTGAGCGGCTGCCCCGCCGGAACGTTCTGCGCCGCGACCCGCAGCTCGACTGCGCTGGGGACAGCGGGCAACAACTTATCCTTGTAGCGGGTGTAGAAGTCGCGCTCCGCATCCGTGAGCTTGCGGACGCGAACATCCTTGGAGGACGGAGTGACGCCGCGGAAGAGATTGCGAGTCGAAACGAGGATTTCAGGCAGTTCGGTCTTTTTCGTCTCGGCCGCGGGGGCCGTATCGAAATAGCCGACGTACTTGGCTCCGACGACGACCGCGAGCCCCATCATGGAGGCGAGCGTCAAGCCGAACAGGGTACTTGCTTTCATGGAGGGAAAATCTCATGGCGGCGATCCATCGCCATCGCTCGATCCGTCATTCGATCATCATCGTGGTTTGGGAACAGACGCTTTTGGTGCTGAGGTCGAACCCAAGCACGCACAGAAAATTCGGAGCGAGCAGGTTGCCCGCCACGCACACCTGGACCTGCACGGGGTTGCCTGTGGTCGTGTCCGTATTCGGATAGGTGATCGTGACCGCAGTGCTCAGGTCGATCTTGGCCGTGATGCCGGTTCCAAGAGCCGTGCCCACCGCCGCCTGGATATCCGAGGTATTACCCCCCATCGCCGCGACACGTGCTCCTTCGCGGGCCGCGGCGGAGACCTTCGCTTCGCCGACCAGCAGGGCTGAGAATTCGACCAGCGACAGAAACATCACGAGCAGGAACGGCAATAGAAACAGCAACTCGAAGGTCAGCAGCGCGCCGACGCGCCGCCCCTGGCGAGCCCCGAGCGTTAGCGAGGGGAGGCAGACCGAACGCTTCATTCTCAATCGAGCGGGCAGAGGGCCATGCAATCGGTCTGCCTCCGGTCGCTGACGCTCCCGGCTCGCCTTGGATCGGCTAGCGTGGTTCATGCTGCACCGTTTGCAGGAGGGACGGACGCGGGGCAGGTTCAGCCAGCCCCAGGGGGACGCGCCAGAACCAGGTGAGCATGATGGCAGCCGCGAGCGCGATCGTCAGCGAGTAGGTCCGGAATCGCGAGAGCGGCCGCTTCGGATCCGGAGCCTCGCGAACTGCACGCAATGGGCCTTCCGTCGCCAAACCTGCGACCACTCGAATCAGGGCGAACGCGACCATCAGGAATGTCGAACCCGCCAGCAGCCACAAGGCGTAGTAGGGGCCGACCCACGCGCCCACCGCGGCAAACAGCTTCACATCGCCGCCCCCCGCGGCTCCCGCTGCGAACAGCGCGAAGAAGAACACGAAACCGAGCGTGAATCCAGCCAGGGCGAACAGCAATCCGTCCGCCGTCCCGATGGCGATGTTGTCGCCGCCAAACGTCCAGGTCGGGCGTTCCTGCGCACCCAGGAGGCCGCCGCGGACGAGGTTGAAAAGCAATCCCAGGCCAAGCGTCGTGAAGCTCAGCCACTTCGGAATCTTGAACGAGCGAAAGTCGATCCAGGCAGCCAACGAAGCCATCGTCAGCAATACGCCCAGGAAGGCCCACGCGAACGGCTGACTTGGAAAAGGAGGCGCCATCATCGCTTGTCGTTGAGACAGAGTTGAGAGAAAACTTCGGCAAACGCCGCGAACGGCGTTTGCCGAAACGGTACATCATGGGCATTCGTCGACAAAGATCTGGACTTCTGCCGTTGGCATACTTTGCCATTCCAACACTGCATCTTCGTCGATCGCGATGCTTCCTGACGAGACATTGAGCGGATTGCAGCCTATCGAATCGGTGATTCGAAAGGACTGATCCAGTGCCAGCAATGAATTCGCGGTCACTGACAATTCGGTATTGAGAGCGGCATGAAGATTCGCCCAACCCGCAATAAGTCCGAGCGTCAGAACCACGAAAAGGAAAAGCGTCTCAACGCTGACGATTACCCCAACATCGTCGTTCCACAGTCCGCGTAAGAACCGGCACATGAGCCACCCAAGAAAGCGCGGTTAGGGGCAAACGGTTGCCAGGAAAATGTTGGACGCCGTTCCGTCGACGTTCGAGGTCCAGCTCACCACAGCATCAGCATCGACAGCGGTCGAACCCGTGTTGCCGTTGTTGGCATTGCAGCCTTGGGCGCCTGTGATGCGATAGCCCTGATCAAGAGCAAGGATCGCGTTCGCCGTTTCCGTCAACTCGGTGTTGAGCGCGGCGCGGAGGTTGGTCCAGCCGGCGATCAGGCCGAGGGTGAGGATCACGAACAGGAACAACAGTTCGATGCTGATGATGACGCCGGCATCATCGTTCCACAAACGCTTCAACAGACTTCGCATGGGGGATTCCCATCCTTCCGACAGGGGTCGAGGCACGTCCTTGGCACTTGAACGCTCAAGCGCGAAAACGATCGTCAAGGGGATACGCACAAGCGACCCGGGTACGAAAAACGGTCTCGCAACTTGGACTCGAGGGAGAAACGGAACTACGGTTCAGGCGTTGGATCAGGTCCATCGAAATCCGCTGCCCAAGTGACGTATGTCCGCGTCGAGTCGTTGGTTGACTTCATCCTGAAGTGGGGAGAGCAGGCGCCGTCAGCTGAAGACGAGCATTGCACTCTCTAATGACGCATAAGCGTCGCAGGCGTTATAAAACGTGCGACCGGCATTTGCAACCAAGATTTGCGAATTTAGCGAAGCGAGTGAGCTTGGTGAGGAAATAACCCTACGTGACGCTCCGCAAGGAGCCGCGCACGCAGTAAGGCGAGCGGCGGGAGTTAATCTACCTGCCGCGGGCGGATGACGACGTCTCCACCATGATGCTGTTCGCGAGCATCCGCCGCCAGTTGACGGCGCTGGCCGAGCTTGTGCCGGCCGCGTCGTTGAGCGAGTTGATCGCGTTGCCCCGGACCGAAGAGGAGGCCCGGAGCTATCTGAGAGAGCGTTTGAGAGGCATTTGGGAACTCGGCTGGAAGAAGGCCCGCAACAAGAACCCGCGCCGCTACGCCGCCAAGCCCAAAGGCTCCGGAGCGCATACCTCGGTGTACCGCGTGCTGCATAACCAGAAGCAAACACCAAAGGCAAACGAACAGTCAGGCTAGTTGTGCACAGCGGAGGCGCCGACCACCCGGCAGTGCGGGCATTGCATCAACTTGAGCCGCTCGGCGAACGCGCTCCATTCGTCATCGTCGCGGCAAAACCAACGCTGCTCGCCCACGATCGTCCCCCGCCTCCGGAAAACCGACGATTATAGCGGAGCCGAACGGTGCGGGGTAAGCGGCGGGCGATGAAATCTCATGGAGGCGAACGCGGGGAAGCCAAGAGATCCGTGGAGGGGCGCCGTTGCCGAATTCCGGGTGCGAGAAAAAGCCGCCGCTCCGACGGCAATTCGGCAATCCCCACCCGAAACTGCGACCAGAGCGCGGGAAAGGACACGTTGGCCTTGACGGCGGAGTACAAGTACGATGCGATGAACAATCGGATCGAGAATAAACGCCATCTACCGAGGGCGGGGAAAGCGAAAGTACGCTCGGTGCCAGGCATATCGCCCGGAGCGTCTGAAGCGGTTTCTTCAGAACGAAATCATCGAGTACAACAAGGAGAACGACGGCAAGCCTGGGTTCGTCCCGTTCACCGCCCACAACTTCCGGGACACCGCCATGACGAAGGCGTGGGATGCCGAGATCGACCTGGACCGAGCGGCCATCGCCTACGGTTGCAATCGGGAGACGATGAAGAAGCACTATATCCGCAAGGAAGCCCTGGCGGTCGCCGATGCCGTCTTCCTCCGGGTTCAGGGCCGGACCACGGAGGCCAATCCGCAAGACCGTCAGCAAGCTGGCGGACCACCGCAAGAACCCAGCAACGGACACCAGGAAGGCGTCGAGGATCGAAGGGAAGAGGGAGCAGCGTAGCTAGGACCGAATTCAGCGAGGGCAACCAGCGGCCAGGAGCAATCCTGGCCGTTCCCGTTGTGCGCCAGGCATGTTGCGTCTCAGGAGGTGCAAATCCTCTGCGGGCGGTGATGGCCCGAACCGCAAGGCTAG
>JAIEPT010000132.1 GCA_019748295.1 Gemmataceae bacterium
ACCAGCATGGGTCTCGCACCCACAGGATCATCAACACCTACACGACGCACAGCCGCGCACGTAGTAAGCGGTTTCGCGTGGGGTCATGCCGAACCGCTTACTTCGTGCGCGGCTCCTTGAGGCGAGCGGCGCCTGCATTTCTCCCCTCTCCCTCCGGGAGAGGGGCCGGGGGTGAGGGCGTGCGACGTGGCGTTACGCGAGAAATGCCGCCCTCACCCCAACCCTCTCCCGGAGGGAGAGGGAGGCAGGCTATCTTCTGTCGCTTGCTCAATGGCGAGACGGCACGGACTGCCGGCCTCTGCAATCAGACGGCGTTTTCGCTACAATCGGAGGCAATGACGCAACCCGCAAGAAGCGGCCGAGGTTCGCCTCGGCCTGCGTCGTTTGTCTGCCCCCGCCCCCCTGGAGCCATCGGAGGACTCCTTTCATGCGACGCCGTTCTTTCGTCGCGACGCTCGCCGGTCTTTGCCTTCTCGCCGTCGTCGGAGCCGCGTTCGCGGTCATCGTGGCGCCGTTACCTCTCAATGCCTTGATCAGTTCGGCCGATTACACGTTTGCCGCCAAGATCGAGAAGATCAACGCCGACGCGGAGCGGCCCACGGTGCTGCTCGAGGTGGAGGAAGACATCAAAGGAAAGTTCCCGATCCGCAAAGTGCCGCTCGTCTTCGTCGGGGATGCCGAAGCCAAGAAGCTGGATCACCCGGGCCAACTGTTGAAGCGCATGCAAGTGGGGCAATCGGTCGTCTTCTTCGTCAACAAGAAGGGGACGAAGAAGCTCGTCATCCGCGCCTGTGCCGACGGCGCGTGGATGAGCATCGACGGCTCGATCACCGGCGAAAACATGGCCGTCTATCAGCTCCTGACGGGCGAACCTTACCTACGTAAAACCTACAAGGGATCGTCGGACGACCTTCGCAAGCTGCTCAAGGACCATCTCGCCGACAAGACGAAGTTGCCCGATCTCGATGAGAAAGAAACGCCCGGCTTTGGTCCGGAACCCAAGGGGAAGCAATCAAGTTGGCTCAAGTTGCCCGCAAGCGGATCGGGCCGATCGCTCTTCGGGGTCATTCCAACGCTCGGCATTGGCGGACCGATCGCGATACTCGCACTGCTCTTCCCCGCGGTCTTCGGCGGCGTGCTCGTCTTGTTTCGCCAGTGGTCGGCATTCCTGGCGATGTTCAGCGTCAACAGCACGCTGATGCTTCTGCACTGGTGGAAAGGCGGAACTTGGTTTCGCGACACCTGGCTTGCAACCCCCGGCGGTCTTTGGTTCGCCATGACCGTGGTGACGCTGATCTTCACCCTGATCGCATGGCGGCGCCAGCTTGACAATCTCGCCTCCGGCGCCGACGCACTCGAAACGCCGAGCCGGACGGAACTGCTCGTGCTTCTGATCCTCAGCGGCACCTGCCTTGCGTCCGATGCCTTCTTCTTTTTCGTCGGAGAACGCCCCAGCATCCGCGACGTGAACTGGTCGGTCATGCTGGTGTGGACCGCAGGCTTCGTTGGCGCATTGGTGCACAAGGTTTACCGAACGGTGGTCGAGACCATGATCCCCGTGGCGACCGAAGGCGTCATGCTCGGCGTCAACCTGCTCGGCTATGTCGTGCTCGGCGCCCTGGTTTGGGGCCAGGGAGACGCGCCGATCAAAGCGATCGTCACGCAAAACACAAGCACCGACGCGGAAGCGCCGAAGTTCGTTTCCAAGCTGTGGGAACATCGCACGAAGGACAACGGCGTCTTCGTTTCGACGCCTGCCGTAGTAGGCAATCGAGTCTATGCGGCCTCGGCGCACCCCATCACCAAGGGGGCGAACCTCGTCGCGCTTGACCTTCGCAATGGCCGCAAGCTGTGGGAATTCGAGGACGACGGCGAGTTCAAGCAAGCGATCTCCTCTCCAACGGTCGCGGAAGGTTCGATCTACATCGGCGAAGGCTTCCACGACGACAAGGAATGCAAGGTCTACTGCCTCGACGCCGAGACGGGCGCGAAGAATTGGGAATACAAAACCGGCAGCCAGACGGAATCAAGCCCGGTGGTGCGGGCCGACAAAGTCTTCATCGGCGCCGGCAACGACGGTTTCCTCTGCCTCGATGCGGCAAGCGGCAAGAAGGTTTGGCAGTTCCCCGAAACGGGCTACGATGGCCGCCTTCTCCGCTTTGGCGCTCGGCCGCTGGTGACCAAGGACAGGATCTTCGCAGGGACGGGCGTCGATCGCAATCAGCCGAAGGACAAGGGCGAAACGGCAGTCTTCTGCCTTGATGCCGCCACCGGGAAGCAGGTCTGGAAGACGGCCGTCGATCTGCCCTGCTGGGCCGCTCCGGTCGAGAAGGACGGCGTCCTCTATGTTGCCCTCGGCAACGGCGACATCGTCGAGGATGCGCCGAATCCGGCCGGGAAAATCATCGCCCTCAAGTCGTCGAACGGAACGCTGGTGTGGAGCTACGATCTGCCGAACGGCGTCCTGGATCGCGTGTCGCTGGACAAAGGTCATGTGTGGGCCGGCTGTCGCGACGGCTATGTGTATTGCCTGAATCGAACGACGGGGAAACTGGCGTGGAGCGTCGACATGGGCGCTCCGGTCATCGCCACGCCGACGACGGCACAATCCGGCGGCAAAGGCCCCGTCGTCAGCGTGTTCGCTCTTTCGACGCATGGTCTGCTGCGAGCCCTCAATCCCGCGACCGGGACGACGCAATGGGAATACTCGCTCGGCGGCCAAGGGCTGCATTTCTCCGCGGCGCCGAAGGTGATCGTCCATCCTCGCAAAGACGGCTCGGACGAACGCTGGATCGTCTTCGGCGGCGGCAGCATGCGAAGCGAAGCGAAAGCCGTGCTCTTCTGCGTCGAGGACCATGTGCCCGCGCGACCGGCACCCACCGCCGCGAAGGAATAAGTTTCAGGCGGCCTTGCGGCATGTGCAGGCGTGCGGAGAAAATAAGAGCATAGAGAGGATGGCATTTGCATGACGACCATTACTGGCCAAGCCGAAGTGACGCGGGAGCACGTGCTACAGGTCGAAGTACCCTGCGAGTTGCCTGCTGGCCCGGTAAACGTCACCATTCTGGTCGAGCCTACGTCTCCCGCCTCAAGCGATCATGATTGGCGACGCATCGTCGGGCTGGGCAGCGAAGTCTGGCGCGGCATGGATTCGCGCGAGTACCTTGCGGACATGCGGTCTGATCGCGATCGCGAGACAGGGGTATGACGCTCATTGACCGCATCGCGCCAGGTTCGCTGATTGCCCTGGATACGATGGTGTGGATCTACGCATTCGAATCACATCCCCGATATGCTCCCGTCGTGCGCATCGTCTTCGACGAGATGCTCGCGCCCGGGCGAAATCGAATCGGCTCATCCATTTTGACGCTCGGCGAGGTTCTAGTCCGCCCACTGGCTTTGGGCCGTGTCGATATCGCAATCGAATACCGACGTGCAATTCAATCGGGATCTGGGCTGGAAGTATGGGAGATTCATCGCGCCATCGTCGAAAAGGCGGCGCAACTCCGAGCGGACCACCGCCTTCGCATGGTTGATTCGCTGCACGTTTCATCGGCAATGGTGCATCGAGCCAACTGCTTCCTGACGAATGATGCAGCGTTCAAGAAGGTTACCGGCATCGAAGTGTTGCTGCTCGATGAATACCTTAGCCAGGGATCGGATGAGCCCCCGGTCCTCGCGATTCGCAGCGTCTCGTAACACTCCTGGTTCCCATGCCACAACGCCATGTCTACTTCTTCGGCAACGGTCACGCGGATGCCGGCGGGGAATTGAAGGATATCGTAGGCGGCAAGGGGGCGAGCCTCGGCGACATGACGCGAGCCGGCTTGCAGGTGCCGCCCGGCTTCACCATCTCGGCCGAATGCTGCGACTATTACGCGAAGCACGATGGCCAATGGCCCGACGGACTCGAAGCCGAGGTGCGGGCGAACCTCCAGCGCATCGAGCAACTCGCGGAGCGAACGTTTGGCCAGGGAGATATGCCGCTGCTGGTCGCGGTCCGCTCCGGGGCGGCGCAGTCGATGCCTGGCATGATGGACACGGTTCTGAACGCGGGCCTCAATCCGGCTTGCGTGCGAGCGATCGCGGAGCGGACGAAGAACGCGCATGGGGCGTGGGAAGCGTATCTGCATTTTCAGGTGATGTTCTGCCGTACCGTGGCAGGCATCCCGGACGCCGAACTGGATCGGCTGGAACGACAGCATAGCCACGAACTCGGCAAGCCGATCGAAGACTCGCTGCATGCGGAGGAGATCGAGCACCTTTGCCGAAAGATCGCGGACCTCTATCGCGAGCGCGTCGGCGGCGATTTTCCGACCGATCCCTGGACGCTGCTCCGCGCGGCCATCAACGCGGTGTTCGGATCATGGAACAACGAGCGGGCGATTACCTATCGCAAGCACCACCAAATCGAAGGCCTGCTCGGCACGGCCGTCAATGTGCAGATGATGTGTCCATCGGAAATCTCCGGCGTCATGTTCACCGGCAATCCAGTGAACCCGGCACTCGAGCAGATGATCATCGAAAGCGCCTACGGCCTTGGCGAAGCGATCGTCCTTGGCAAAGTCACGCCGGACCGATTCGTCCTCGACAAGAAGTCGCTCGCGATCGTCGAACGGCACATCTCCAACAAGACCACGCATGTCGCCGCGATGGTCGAGAACGGGCAAGCATCGTCCGGAGCGAAGGACGCGGCTTCGCTCACGGACCAGCAGGTGACCGACCTCGCGAAGCTTGGCCAACGCGTCGAAGCGTATTTCAAGACGCCGTGCGACATCGAATGGGCGTGGGCGCAGGGGCAGTTCTTCCTGCTGCAATCGCGCGCGATCCGCCGCAAAGGCCCCGCGAATATCGATCCTGCCGAGCGAGAACGCGTTCGCCACGAGGAGATCGCCGAATTGCACAAGAAGGCGACGCCCGCAGGAACCGTTTGGAGCCGATTCAATTTGTCGGAAGTGCTCTCCGATCCGACGCCGATGACATGGTCGATCGTCGATGCCTACATGTCGGCCCGCGGCGGCTTTGGCCTGATGTATCGCGACCTGGGCTATTCGCCTCATCCCGAGTTGGACCAGCGCTCGACTTACGATCTGATTGCGGGCCGCACCTACTGCAATCTGACGCTGTTGCCGCGGATGCAGCATGGCATGATGCCGTATGTGCATCGGTTCGAGATTCTGAAGGCGGATCCGCGCAAGGCGATTTATCCCGTCGAGACGTTCGACGTGAAGCAGACGTCGCTTGGCTTCTGGATGAAGCTGCCGGTGCTTTCCATCAAGCATTGGTGGGGCGAATCGAAGCGGCAGACCGCATTGCGAACCTTCGCGGCCCGTTTCGAAGAGACGATCATTCCCAACTTCGTGCGTTCGGTCGATGCGGTCTGGCAGGAAGATTGGTCGCGGCTGCCTTCCGATCAGTTGTTGGCGAAGTTCGAGGATTGGCGGCAGCGAACCTTGGTTGATTTCACCCGCGAGGCGCTGAAGCCGACGGCGCTCACGGCGATTCTCATGGGCAAGCTGCAAGCCGCATTCGCCCGCCGGTATCAGCCGCCAGGCACGAAGCCAAAGGAAGGCGAGCCTCCCGCGGAGCAACGAGCTGAGGCGGCAATGCGGGCGCTAACGCTAGGCGCTCATCCGCCCGCGGACGCCGATTTGCCGCGTGCTCTCGAATCCCTGCGCACGGGCATGATGGATCGCGCGACGTTTCTCAAGAAGTTCGGCCATCGCGGCTCGCAGGAGATGGAGTTGGCTCAGCCGCGCTGGGTCGAGCAATCGGAGATGATCGATGCCCTCGCCAAAGGGGGCGGCGCTTCGGCCGGCAAATCCGCGACGACCTTCGATTCGGAATGGCAACGCATTGCAAAGGAATTGCGGCTCGCCAAGTTTCAAATCCCCTTCGTCGAACGTGAATTGAAGAACCTGCACAAGCTGCTTGGCCTCCGCGAAGCGGGCAAGCACTACATCCTGATGGGCTACGGACTCATCCGCCGGGCGTTGGTCGAACTGGATCGCCGCTATAAGCTGGAGGGGCGCATCTTCTACTTGACGCGTGAGGAGTTGCCCGGCTTGATCGCCAAGGAACCCGCGGATGAAGCAAATCGCGCGTCGCTGTTGGAAAAGGCGAACGCCCGCAAACGCCGCCGCGAGGTTGCCCTGTCCCTGATGGTTCCGCAAGTGATCTTCAGCGATGATGCCGAGGCGATTGGCCGAGCGATCGAAGCAGGCGGAGCGAACGTGTTCGAGGGGACGCCGCTTTCCGCCGGCATCGGCGAAGCGCCGGCTTGGGTCATCGACGACGTCGCCGGGGCCACGCCCCCCACGGAACCCTATGTGTTGGTCTGTCCCACCACCGACCCCGCCTGGGTCCCGCTCTTCGCGAACGCCCGCGGCCTCGTGATGGAAACCGGCGGCGTATTATCGCACGGAGCCATCGTCGCTCGCGAATTCGGCCTTCCCGCGGTGGCCGGGATTTCCGACGTGCACCGCCGCATCCGCACGGGGCAACGCTTGCAGATCGATGGCGCCACCGGACTCGTTCGGGTGGTGGATGAAGGGGCTTGATATGGCAGGCGGACGCAGGGCAGGATAATGGGAAGGAAGGATAATGAAAGCGGAATCATATTTGAGCAATTGCCCTTATTAGGCGCCGCTCGTCCAATTCAAGACGCTGGTGGGCGGGCGCTGCAAGCAGGCCGGCATGCGCGACTGGACGCGAAGAGGAGCCGAAGGGATACTTCGCCTTCGCCGGCCGACAAGACGGCGCTTTCGACCAGCTATGGAAAACTAGCCTAAGTATAGCCTTCTAACCGCCGCCCCAGCTTTCGGCTGCACCCGAAGAGCGGCCAACGGCGGGGTGAGGGGGCAAGCGGAAGGCAGTGGAAAGGCAGTGGAAAGGCAGCGGACTAGGAAAGGGCTCAGCGAATCCAAACGAACAGGATGGCAGGGGCATGATGGCTCCGGCCCATTCTCTGCTTCTGCCCTCGGACCGCCCCCTCACCTGCGCGTTGGGCACGCTCTCCCTCCGCCCATACTGGACCTTGCAAGGTCTCTGCAACCGCCGGCGGAGGGAGAGGGGAAGCTTCGCTGCCTCCACACAATGAGCCCACACTTGAGAGCTCATCGCGCCCTTTCGAATTCTGCCGACGAGCGCACAAGACTAGAACTTCGGCGGCAGCACCACATCGTCCGGCATGGGTTGCACGGGGGCCCCTGGTGAGATCGGCATCGGCAGCGGACGGGTGCCCGGCGGGTTCCCGGGAAGCGGCGCGAGCACGGGGCCGGTTTCGATCGGCGTCGTCGGAATGACGGGGGAGACAGGAACCGCAGGACGCATCGGCGCGGGGACGATCACCGTTGGCTCGTTCGGCAGGGCCGGGATGATGATTTCCGGTTCCGCGGGTTTCGCCGGCGTGATCACCATTGGGATCTCGATCCGGGGCTGAACAACCGGCTTCGGCAGTTCCGGCGCGATCGACGGAGCCATCGGGATTTCCAGCACTTCGACCGCCTTCGGATCGCCTAGCTTCGGCAGCGGGATGAAACGCGAGGGCGTATTCTTCGGCTGCGAAGGCGGGGTGTTGACCGGCGGCGTGAACGTCGGCGCGGGCGCCGGTTGGAAGTTCGGGATCGACTCGGAAGGCGTCAGGCTTGGCGCGGCGAAATTCGGAACGTCCGCGTCGCGAATCAGCGGCAGTTTCAAGTTCGGCCCGGTCGGCGGGAAGCGGTTGCTCACCGTCGGAAAGTTCGTAAGCGCCGGCTGCTGAGGCGGCGTTGCCGTAAGGACCGGCTCATCCTTCGTCGGCCGATAGGTCAGGTTGTAGCGCAGCGAAAGCGTCTTCGCATGCACGCGATTCCGCCAGGCCGCATCCCCTTCGGCCGCCTTTTCGAGCGTCTGAGCCGCGATGCCCGACATGGGCCGAATGCGGGCGAGCGACGACATCGCATCGGCTCGCAGATGCGGTTGAGCGTCGCGGATGGCGATCTCCGCGAGCGTCGCTAGTACCTCAGGGTGCGCCTTCGCATCCACGCCTTCCAGCGCGCCGATCGACCGGGTCCGCTTGCGGTCGTCGGGATCGCTCTTCGCCGCGTAGATCGCCTCGGCAATCTTCTGCTGCTCGCTCGCCATCAGTTGTTGAGGCGTGGGTGCGGGGGTCTGCGGCGTCTCGGGAGCGGGCCGGGGCTTCTTGAAGAAAATCTGGGCCTGAGCGGGAGCGGCGCCGAGCGACACGGAGAGCGCCAGCGATAGGCCAAGGATGCATCGGTTCATGGGGCACACCTCTGCGGGGGAACTACGTGGGCGATTCGATGCAGACGCGAACGCGGCCGAGCCGTATTCTCTTGCCTGCCTGGATTAGATCGACTTCGCGGAACAACCGGCGTGTTGCGAACAGCCGGAAAAGGCGAAACGACCGGTCGCCCCGGCCATCACAGCCGCTACAAATTGACAGGAAACTGGGTAACGCAGCGAAGGGATTCGGCAACACCGATGCAACTGGCGGCAATGGCGATTCTCGCGACCGGAATGTGGCCTTGGTTCGCCGCTTGGCGCGCCAATCGGGGTTGGTCGCTCGAACACGCGATCTTCTGGGGCATGGCGGCGTGGGCAAGTTGGGGCGTGGCGGCGATTCGCCCCGGCGAAGCCGCCGATTTCGTCTCGCTGGCCCTCACGGGCGCCGCCGGCATCGCCGTTTTCGGAGCGCGGCGGCCCCACGTTGCGGCGTGGAACTTCGTGGTCCTCGGCCTGGTCGGCGTCATGCTGCTGCCGCTGGTCGAGAACTGGGTGCTTGGGGCAAGGTCGCTCGATGGCCTGCGGCAGTTCTTCCTCATTGCCACGTTGGCGTTGGTCATGTCCAACTACCTGCCGACACGTTTCTGGCCCGCAGCCACGCTGCTCGGAATTTCAAGCGGGATCGTGGCCGCGCATCGGCTACGGGCAGATTCCGTCGATCCGATTCATGCCGAAATCGCACGACTCGCCGTGTTGATGTCCCCCTGGTTCGCATGGAGATTCGCACGTCGCGCGGCCAACGATTCGCTCGAAGCGCGCTGGCTCGATTTTCGCGACCGATATGGTTTGGTGTGGGCCCAACGGGTTCGCGAGCAGTTCAACCACTCAGCCCAAAACGCAGGGTGGGCGACCTATCTGACGTGGCAAACGCTGACCATCGACGAGCAGGATGCGGCGCGCGAAGCAGAAATGCGGCGATCTCTTTCTGGCCTCTTGCAACGATTCGAAGCGCGCGACGACGCAAGGGAACCCATTGCGGATTCCCTCGGTGATTCGGGTGAATGACGGCCGCTATCGGCCGTAGGGCGAAGTAACGCCTTGCGTCGGTATGATCGGATTGTTCTTCAACACGGCCTTGAGCGAATCTTCCTTCCGCAATGCCTGAGCCGGATAGCGCGGCGTGTCGAAGCGATTCTCGTTCGGAGGCATGGCGAGCACCTCCGGCGATTTGAGCGGCTTGAGGTCCGGTCTCGGCGTTCGGCAGCCGACAACCGCTGCCATAAGCAGCAGTGCCGCAGCCGTCCCTAGCGATCCTTTGCCCGGCATGGGTTCCCTCCCCCGTGCGGAATCCTTTCCGCAATCGAGCGCGCGGCGACTATACCGTGCCCGCCCATTCAAACAAGCCGACTTTTCCCGCCTTCGGTTTAGTCCATCGCGGAAATGATCGCGTCGGCCATTTCGGTGGTGGAGGCGTGGCCGCCGATGTCGTCCGGGCGGAGCTTGCCTTCGTTGAGCACCTTTTCCAGCGCCGATTGGATGCGCGCTGCCTGTTCCTTTTGGCCCAATGCTTCGACGAGGTCGATCGCGGGCAGAATGACCGGCAACGGGTTGGCCCGGTTCTCGCCGATCACTTCGCGTTTGCCGCCGTGGAACGCATCGAAGATGCGAATGCCGTCGCCATGATTGATGGCGTGCGTCGCGCTGATGCCGCCGATCAGACCGGCTCCGAGGTCGCTGACGATGTCGCCGTAGAGGTTGCCCATGGCCAGCACGTCGAACTGGGTCGGCTTCGACACCATTTGCATGCAGCAGTTATCGACGATGATCTCTTTCGCTTGAATGTCCGGAAAATCCTTAGCCACTGATCGGAAGGCTTCGAGCACCAATCCATCGGCAAGTTTGAGGATATTCGCCTTGTGGACGCAGTGAATCATCTTGCGACCGGCGGAACGCGTCAACTCGAAGGCAAAGCGGAAGAACCGCGTGCTGGCCGCCTCCGTCACGACTTTCAGCGACTGGACGACTCCGTCGACGATCACATGCTCGATGGATGCGTACAAATCCTCGGTCAATTCACGGACGATCATCAGATCGACGTTCTGGAACCGGCTTTTGAGTCCCGGCAGGTTCTTGAGCGGCCGCACGGAGGCGAACAGGCCCAGGTCTTTGCGAAGGCGGATGTTGTAATTGATGTGCTCATCGCGCGGCGAAGGGAGCAGCTTGGTCTTCAACGCGAAACCATTGGTGCGAACGGAGGCGAGCAACTCTTTGGAGAGGGCGGGCTTCCCCGCCGCCTCGGCCGCGCCCCCGGCGAGGTGCTCGTCCCACTCGACTTGCACGTCGGCGGCTTTGAGGATTTTTTGGATCGCAGGCACGAGATCAAGCCCGACCCCGCCGCCCTGAATCAACGTGACGCGCTTCGCCATCATTTCGCCTCGCGTATAGGTATCCCTGAGGGGAAGCACCGTGCATGATTATACCGTGGTGCACCCAAGCCCCAGGGTAAGCGCGGCGCACCCTGGGGATCGTGCCCGCGGTCTGATCCCCACCGTGCGCTGCGCTTACGGTGGGGCTTCGCGGACACAAACAAATCTCAGCACCGCTTACTCCCCTCACCCTAAAGGGGAGAGGGGAGCGGAGTCATGCCTGCAGATTCGCGATCAATTCCTTGGTGATCGATGCGGTGTTGCCGTCGCCGCCGAGGTCGCGCGTCAGGCCGGTTTTGCGTTCCAGGGTTCGACGAACAGATGACTCGATGCGGGCCGCTGGGTCTCGCTGGCCGATGTGGTCGAGCATCATCGCCGCGGAACGAAGCAGGGCAATGGGATTGGCGACTCCCTTGCCGGCGATATCCGGCGCACTGCCGTGAACCGCTTCGAACATCGCGTATTTGCTCCCGATGTTGGCTCCTGGAACCACACCGAGCCCGCCCACGAGACCGGCGCACAGATCGCTCATGACGTCGCCGAAAAGATTTTCCATCACCATCACGTCGTAGCGCGTCGGATCCAGGGCCAAGCCAAGAGCGACGCGATCGATGGGCTGGTCATCCCATTCGATGAAGGGATAATCGTCAGCCACGCGATGGGCGGCTTCCAGAAACATGCCGTCGCTGAGAGGAAGCACATCCGCTTTGTGAACGACGGTCACCTTGCGCCGTCCGAGATTGCGGGCCATCTCGAAGGCGTAGCGCAGGATGCGTTCCGCCGCATTCCGCGTCACGAGCCGAAGGCTCTCGACGATGCCCGGGATGACATAGTGTTCGATCCCCGCATACAGCCCTTCGGTATTTTCGCGGACGACGATCAAATCGACGTCCGTGTACGGAACCTTGATGCTCGGCAACGTCTTCACCGGCCGAACGCTGGCGTACAATTCGAGGTCTTTGCGAAGCCGCACGTTGATGGATCGAAAACCCTTGCCGACCGGCGTCGTGCACGGGCCCTTGATGGCGACGCGATACTTGCGGACGAGATCGAGCGTGACGTCGGGGAGCGGTTCGCCGTATTTTTCGATCGCGGGAATGCCGGCCTGGGCTTCGATCCAATCGATGCGACCGCCGGCCGCTTCCACAACCTTGCACGTGGCGTTCATCACCTCGGGGCCGATACCGTCCCCCGGAATCATCACGACGGGCGTCATTGCCGTTTCTCCGACCAAGATGCAGCAGCAGGCCGCAGGGCAAACATCACTTAAGCATGGACGAAAATCGTGCGGCGAATTCAATTTTCGGCGGCGAGAGGTATCGGCAGTGTACCGATGATCTCGCTCTTGCATAGAGTACGTTGCCGCGTCTGACGATTGCGGCCTAGAATAGCTGCGTGCAGGGGGCCGAGGGACCGCCAATTCATGCCGTTCTTTCTTCTGATTCTGCTTGCGCTGATCTATATGCAGGGGCAATGGCCGGAGCCGCCTCTCGGGGTGTCGCTTTCGGGCAGCCTTCTGGTGACCGCCGTCGGTCTGGGCGTCTTCGTGCTGCTCGCAGCCGTCCTTTCCTTGCGGCTCCGTCTCGCCTTGCGTCGCGATGAGGGGCATGCAAATTATCATGTCCGCCACTTCTCTTTCTGGCGGCGCTGGCACTTCTTCGGCTTGTTGATCTACTTCGGCGTTTCGCTTTACGCCTTGGGTTGGGGGCATGCAACCAAGAATCTGCAGGCCGACCGATTCATTCCAGGGTTCGAATTGCTCACTCTGGGCCCGTTGCTGGCCGCGATGGTCTTCTCTTGGGTCTTCTTCTACGACGCCGATCGGGCGATTCAGCACATGGGCGTGGCAGATGGAAACCATTACCCAAGCCGTTGGGCCTACGTGCTGCTCAACATCCGCAACAACCTGATCCTGATCGTGCCGCCGATGATGCTGATGACGCTCCAGCGATCGCTTCTCTACTTCATCCCCGAACTCGCCGACCAAAAGGAAACCAGCGCTTCGCATGTCGCCGTGCTCGTCGCCTTTTTGGCGCTAGGCATGATCCTGATCCCGCTGGTCTATCGCGTCTTCCTCGGCCTACGGCCGCTGCCCGACGGCCCGCTCCGCGAACGGCTCACCGCGACCGCGCAACGCCTCAACTTCCGCTTTGCCGACATCCTGCTATGGAACACGCGAAACGCGATGGCCAACGCCATGGTGACGGGCGCGTTTCCCTGGCTGCGCTATGTCGTGGTCACGGATCGCCTGATCGATCAACTTGATCCCGACGAAATCGAGGCCGTCTTCGGCCATGAAGTGGGGCACATCAAGCATCGGCACATGACCTTCTACATCTGGTTCCTGCTGACCAGCATCGTGATCTTGGGCCATGCGTGGACCGCGGCGACGAACGCCCTCGGCGAAACCTTCCCGAACGAAGTCTGGCTGACGAATGTGACGGAACCGGTGTTTCTGGTCCTGATCGTCTCGTACATCTTCGTCGCCTTCGGCTTCCTCTCGCGCCGATGCGAACGCCAGGCGGACTTGTTTGGTTGTCGAACCACAACGCCAAGCGCCTTCGCCTCCGCGCTCGACAAGGTGGCCTACCTCAACGGCATCTCGAAGGACAAACCCGGCTGGCTGTCGTCGTGGCAGCACTCCACGATCGGCCGAAGAATTGCGTTCGTGCTCGCTGTGGAATCGGACCCGCACCTAGAAACGACGTTTCAACGCCGCTTGCATTGGCTACGCTGGGCGACGATCTGCATTCTCACGACCGGCGCCGCGCTCGCCGTCTGGAGTTCCGGCGCCGATTCGTTGCGTCACCTTTAAGCCTCTTCGCTTTCCATTCGCTCGGGTGGCACGCCCTGAACGTAGTGAAGGGCGTGGAAGCGGTGCTTTCGCAGCATCCAGCTTGCAATGCATTGAACACCGTGCGGTGAAAATCCTCTTCGGATGAAACTCATTCGCTTCTATTGAGTTCACTTCGCACGATGCGTACGCCTTCGACCATCGCCGCGAGTTTGCGCTGCGCCACATGCCGCGCCGTCTGCGAGAAGCCGCAGTCGGGAGTGATGTGGACGCGCTCGGGTTCCACGTATTTCAGCACGGTTCGCAGCCGCTCCGCCACAAGCTGCGGCGGCTCGATCCAGGTGTTTTTCACGTCCACCAGCCCGACCGCCACTTCCATCGTCGACGGCAATTGCCTCAGCAGTTCGATTTCCGCCATCTCCCGGCTCGCGAATTCCAGGGCGAGTTGCTGCACCTTGACCTGGCCGAGGTGCGGGAAGAGCGGCTTATAGCTTCGCAAGCCCACCGCCCGAGCCCGGAAGTTGCCGAAACACATGTGCATGCTGATCTTCGCGTCCACGCCTTCGACTGTGCGGGCGACGATATCCAGAAACTTGTCCGGTTGATCCGGATGGCACGCGAAGCTGGGCTCATCGAGTTGAATGAAATCGACGCCGGCATTAACGAGTTGTTTCATCTCTCGGTTGACGATCGCCAGCAGCGCTTCAGCCACCGCATCGCGGTCCGCGTAGACCTCTCCGCCTTGCAGGCAACCGGCGAGGGTATACGGCCCCGGGACCGGAACTTTAACCGGCGCTCGCGTGATGGAGCGGAGTCGAGCGTATTCCTCGACCGTGCCCAAACCCTTCGGCGCCGTCAGGGGCGAAACGACAAGGTAACGGCTTCGCTGATCATGAGCCGGCGCACCCCATTGACGAGAGGGCGGCAGCGGCTTGATGCCTTCGAGGTAGTCGTAGAAGCCAAGGTTGAAATCGACCCGATGCATCTCGCCGTCCGTAATGATGTCCGCCCCCGCGCGAAGTTGATCGGAAACCGCAAGTTGCACGGCATCGCGAATCGCCTCCTCGCGATCGAAAGAGCCGTATTGCTCGGGATGCTTGGCCACATCCTCGCAAAACTTCTGATACCAGCCAGGGAAGGACCAACTGCCGATGACGGTGGCGGGAAGGAAAGGAACCACGGCACGCTCCGCGATCAAGTCGGCGAGACGAGGGAGGAAACCGCTGCTATTGTGGCCCAAGCGGCGACGATCGGCCAACGCCGTAGCCCGCATGCGAAGGAGCGAACGATGAGTCCTGACGAAGCGATGAAATCCGTGCTCGAACGATCCGCGGAAACGGCGCTCGACTTCATCGACAAACGCGGCCATTTCCTCCCCTTCGCCCTCGGTCTGGATGCCGAGAGCGAATCGTACTGGATCATGGCCGAAACGTCGGACGCAGAGGCGCCCTACAACCCTGACGAATGGGCGGCCAGCATCGAAGCACAGGTGCGCAACATGATCGCCGACGGCACGCTGCAAGTCGTCGCGTTCGCGGAAGACGTGATGGCGACGTTTCAGGAAGACGGCAAGCGATTTCAAATGCGAGCCGTGCGCATCGATGTGGACCATGCTGAGAAAGCGGGCCAGCGAGCGCACCTCACGTTCGAGATTCGGGAAGCCAAAGCTGAGCCGGGACAATTGTTCTACATGGACCTGCCGTCACGGTTCTTCGGAGGTCCTTGAAGTCGCATCACGGACGATGGATTTTCGCTTTGAATTCGCGATGTTCCGCCGTAGCCAATCCTTGCTGCAATGTGTTGAATACGGCGGGAAAGTCGGCTTTGAGGAAGCTCGTCAAGTTCAGCCATAGTCCCGGAAAAACTTCGCTTTGGATTACGCCATTCACGAGCGGAAGCTTCTCGTACTTGGAACCTTGAAGCGCGAACCAGTCGATCTCCCCGTCAAGCACCCGCCAAACGAAATACTCTCGAACCTTGTTGCGACGATAGACGTTCAGCTTGGCATGCAGGTCATAGCTTGCTGAGGACGCCGCAACCTCAGCCACAAGTTCTGGGGCTCCCGAGACGTATTCGTCGTCATCCAGCTTCGCCTGTCCTCCGTGTGCCAAATAGAGAAACGCGTCGGGCTGAGGCTCGTTATCCAGATCGAGCCGGACCGTACCGTTGTCGCCGCTCTCGACTCCCGGAGTGAATCCCGCGTAGATACCGAGAAAAGTCACTAACCGGGAATGAGGTCCCGAATGAGCTGGCTGACGAACTGGGAACGGCATGTAGACGACTCCTTCGATCAGTTCCGCTTTCTTCACGCCGGGCATGGCATGATAGCGCCGCTCGAATTCATCTCGAGTCAAACGGTCGCCGTGCTCAAGTGGATACACGACTGTCCGCGGGACTGCATCCGGCATTTCGAAAGGGCGAGACTCGGAAAGTAGCGAAGACATGCCCACCACCTCTAACGACGTCGTCTTCCGAATTGTATCGCATTTGGAACGCTGACTCACGCTTTCTTAAGCGCGATCGTCAGCGGTTTGCCGTCGATCTTCACTTCGGTCTTGAATGCACCATCGCCAATGATTGATGCCGCGCGGGTGGTGGCGAGGGTTTCGGTCGAGATATAGGCCCAGTGCTGGTCGATCGCTTTCGCGATATCCGCATCGGCGGCGGCGACATGGAGCGTGATGCGGTCCTCGGCTTGAAGGTCGGCTTCCTTGCGGCTGCTTTGCACGTGGCGGACGACTTCGCGGGCCAGGCCTTCGAGCATCAGTTCGGGCGTGATACGGGCATCGAGCAGCATCTGGCGTGCGCGGTCGGCGAGGCCGGCCCAGTCCTTCGGCGTCTTCGGCTGGATCCACACGTCGCCGATTTCGAGCAGTGCGGGATCCCCCTCGAGTTTCAGGTCCACAGGTTTGCCGGACTGAAGTTGGGCGGCAAGTTCGTCATGTTTGGCGGCGGCGATCGCCTTTTGTGCGGCCTGGATGCGCTGGCCGAACTTAGGCCCGGCGGCCTTGGGATTCAGCTTCACCTCGAACGAAAGCAGCGGCTTCTCGCCCTGATGCAGCGTCACCTTCTTGAGGTTTAGTTCTTCCGTGATCTGATCCGCGAACCGCTCGACGGCTCGACGATCCGCGTCGCTGCCGGGCTGGATTTTCAGTTCCGCGAGCGGTTGACGGACCTTGATCTTCACCGCATTGCGTGCAGCGGAGCCGAGCGAGACGAGATCGAGCAGCGCTTCGATTTCCTCCGAAAGGCCGGCATCAATGAGCGACGCGTTGGCCTCGGGATAGGCGCAGTGATGCACGCTCGTGGAGACGCTTCCCTTCGGATGCACGGCCACGACGAGGCTCTGATACAACTCTTCCGCAAGGAACGGGACGACGGGGGCGATCAGTTTCGCGAGCGTCGTCAGCACCTCGTAAAGCGTCTGATACGCGGCCGTCTTGTCGCTCCCCTTGTCGCTTTTCCAGAACCGGCGGCGATTGCGGCGGACATACCAGTTGCTGAGCTTGTCGTCGATGAACTTCTCCGCCTCTTGGCAGAAATCGACCACGCGAAACGCCTCGAACGACTTGCGGGCCGTCGCGATCAGATGCTGCAAATCGGAGAGGATCCAGCGATCGATGTCGGGCCGATCGCTCACCGGGATCGGCGTTGCCGCGGGATCGAAGCCATCGAGCCGGGCATAGTTGCTGAAGAACGCATAGGTGTTCCACAGCTTCATCACGACCTTGCTGCGCACTTCGTCCGCGAGCGTGGGGCCGAAATTGATGTTCGCGAGCGGGTTCTGCCGGCAGTACATCCAGCGCATGAGGTCGGCGCCGAGCGGCGGATGCATCGCCTTTTTGCCGTCCTTCATCACCGTTTCGTAGCCGTTGTCGGAAGCATCCTCGAAGGCGATCGAATTGCCCTTCGATTTGTGCATTTCCTCGCCTTGGTCGTCGCGCACAAGGGCGTGGCCCAGCAGCACCTTGAACGGTGGTTTCTGCTCCATCATCGTGCTCATCGCGAGGATGGCGTAGAACCAGTTGCGGAATTGGCCGGGGAAGCATTCGACGATGAAGTCGGCCGGGAACCACTGCTGCCATTCCTCGCGGCTCTCGAAGTATCCCATCGTGGAATAAGGAACTATCCCGGCGTCCAGCCACGGGTTGCCGACGTCGGGGATGCGCGACATCAGGTTGCCGGTCTTCGGATTGCGGATCTTCACGAGGTCGATCCAGGGCCGATGCGGCGTGTGGCCATCGAACTCCTGCCAACCTTCGGCGGCGCGGGCCTTGAGTTCCTCGCGCGAGCCGATCACCTCGAAATCGCCGGTCTTCTCGTCCACCCAGATCGGCAGCGCGAGGCCCCAGAATCGCTTCTTCGAGATCATCCAGTCGCCCATGTTCTTGAGCCAATCCAGCTCGCGCGCTCGGCCATTCAACTCCTCGGGGAGGAAGGTCGCGTTTTCGACGACGCGCATGATCTCTTCGCGCCACGACATGCCGATGAACCATTCATCGACGAGGCGGAATAACAGTTCCGTCTTGCAGCGCCAGCAGTGCGGATAGCTGTGAGGATATTTCTCGACGGCGAGCAGCAGGCCCTTCTTCTGCAGGTTGTCGAGGATCCAATCGATGGCGGCTGGATCGAGGGCGGATTTGCCGCTCAGTTCGCCGAAACCGGGGAGGAAGACGCCGGAATCATCGAGCGGGGCGATGGGCACCAGGCCGCAGGTTTTGCCGAGCGCGAAATCTTCCTTACCGCAACCGGGGGCGATGTGGACGATGCCGGTCCCTTCGGTCTCGCCGACCATATCCCAAGCGACGACGCGATGGACCGCTTTGCCCGATTCGCCCGGCCCCCACTTCTGCGCCTGGACGACGTCGGCGATTGCTTTCGGGTAGCCGTAGGCATGTTGCTGCGCGGGGAGTTCATCGAAGGGGCCGTCGTAGGCCCAGCCCACCATGTCCGCGCCCTTCACCTCGCCGACGATTTCGTACCCGCCCTTTTCCTTGAAGATCTGTTCGAGCGTCTTCAGCTTCTGCACCCCCTCGACCCACTCTTTGCGTTTGAATTGCTCCTCGAGACGTTGCACCGTGAAGGCGCCCTTGGCGACGTAGTAAAACTCCTCGTCATGCTTCGGCTTGTGCTTCACCTTGAGGTAGGTGAGGTTCGGATTGACCGCCGCGCCGACGTTGCTGGTTAGCGTCCAAGGCGTCGTGGTCCACGCGAGCAGGAACTCGTTCGTGCGGCCGCGCAATGGGAGTTTGACGAACACCGAGCGGTGGGCGACGAGCTTGTAGCCTTCGTTCATCTCCTGCTGACTGATGCCCGCGCCGCATCGGCCGCACCAGGGCATGGCGTCGTAGGCCTTGTAGATCAGGCTGCGGTCGAAGCACTTCTTGAGAAAGCCCCAGATGGCGTAGTTGTTTCGCTCCGCCATCGTGAAATACGATTTGCGTTCGTCCGGCGATTTTTCCCAGTCGGCATCGGTACGGTCCCAATCCATCCAGTAGCCGAGGCGGATCGATTGGTCGGTCTGCCGGCGTGCGAATTTGTTGACGCGGTCCTTGCACTCGGCGACGAACGTATCGATGCTTTTGAAGCGATCGCCATGTACGAGGTTTTCGATATCTCGCTTGGAATCCAGCTTCATGCCGCGCGATTTCAGGTCGCGTTCGACTTCGACTTCGACCCACAGGCCCTGGCAATCGAAGCCGTTCTGCCAGCGCAGCTCATGCCCGGTCATCGCGAAATAGCGCTGGTAGGCATCCTTGTAGGTGCGGCCCCACGCATGGTGCACGCCCATCGGATTGTTGGCAGTGATGGGCCCATCGAGGAAGGACCACTTCGGCTTGCCGCGAACAATCTCGCGCAGCTTTTGGAAGGCCTGAATCTTGTCCCAAAACTCGAGAGTACGGCGTTCCTGAGCGGGAAAATCGACCTGCGTCTCCACCTTCTCGAACGGCATGACGAACCTCGATGAACGCGCGTGCGGATATTCGGAAAGCGTATTCTACGAGGTGAGGAATTGAACCACAGAGGCATAGAGAACACAGAGAAAGTCAAGGACGAAGCACCCAAGCCCAGGGGCGAGCGTAGCGAGCTCCTGGGTTCCAGACCGAAAACACATTCCCCTTCCGACACTCCGATCCCAGGAGCTCGCTACGCTCGCCCCTGGGCTTGGGCGTCTTTTTTTATCGGCATCGGCAATGCATCGTCGGTTCGTTCGATGGAGACGCCGGTTTCCGTGGTTTCCGTGACCGCCAGCTTTTCGACCTTCAAGCCGCGGAGAAACGTGGGGATCACCGTCGTTGAAGGCCGAGGAAAGATGGAGAATCACTCCGGATTCTGCGGCGTTCGCCCAGCTTCGCATCCATTCGATTTCTTTGACCAAAGTCGCAAAAACGCCCAACTGTTTCGTTTGAACTGCCGATAAAGCGGGTGAGGGAATCTGTGCGGCACGCCCAGGGAAGCCGTAGTGTGGGTGGACGCACGAACGCGCCCACGGTGTCCTTCGCGTGAACAAGTGAAGCCGTACTGCGAGCCTGCCGCTCGCTGGAGGCGCCGACGTGTTTCGGAACCTATCGCTGACGCTAGTCATCACTGCCATGCTCGCATCGGGGCTGTGCGCTCAGGCCCCCGAAAGCGCGACACCCGCCAGCGAAGCGCGTCAGGAATGCGTCCCGCTTTGTCGGCTGCCGCGTTGCCATGATGAACCTCGCATCGTTCGATTCGGCGCTCCGCGCTGCATCGTCGAGCCGACGAAAACGGTTTGCTGCCCGGCTGCGTCGCGGGGAGTGGTTGGCGAGCGCCACTGCTTGACGATCGGCGCCATGCGTCAGGCGATGAAGCCGACGCTGGCCAAGACCGTCGTTGAGAAAACGCAGATCGCCAAAGCGGCTTCGAAAAACCTCCGAATCGCGCCGCCCCCCGCTCCGATCCGCAAGGCGACTTCCGAACCCATCGTTCGCAAACCGGCTCCGGTCGCTCAGCCGGCACAAGTGATCTTGCCGACTTCCGCATGCTCGAAATGCACGACCGACAAGGTAGCGCCTGCTCGCGTCGAATGCGTTCCATCGAAGTCCCCGACAACGGCGTGCTCTTCTTGTTCCAAGTGCAGCGCGTGCGAGAAAACGCCGCGGATTGTCCCGTGTCCATGCGACGTAGCCGCGAAAAACGTTGCTGGCCCGCGCGTTGCTGCCCAACCGGGCGACTTCCATGCGGCGCCCCCCGTGATTCGCTTCGGGGTCAGCGTGCCGGAAACGAATGTGCCGATCCGATCGCTGCCGGACGAACTTCCGATGTCGAGCCCGCGCAGCGTGCCTTCCGGTTTGCAAAGCCAACTCGGCGAAGTGCGGTTTGATGCCGTGCCGGTCCCGGCCTCCATGCCCGCGATCACGACCGCGGCAAGCACTTCGGCGCGGATCGTGACCGGCCAAGTGGCACACTTTCGCAAGAACTGGCGCCTCCGCTACTCCGGCGTGGAAATCGACGACGAGTTTGGCGGCAGCGTGGTACTCTCGGGCGCCGGTTTGGAACAACTGCAAGATGGCCAAGTCGTTCGCGTAAGCGGCGTGATCACGCCTTCTTCGATTCGCAATGAAACGGCCGTGCTCGAAGTGCGAACCATGGAGATTCTCCGCGTTCGTCGCTAGTTCGGGTTCGCAGGCGTGAGCATACGAATGACCCTCCTCACGCGAGAGGGTTTTTCGTTGCGCCAGGCAAATGTAGAATGAGCGAACGGAGGACTGCTTCCCATGTCCGTCGCCATCGAACTTGCTCCCTCGGCAGTAGAAGTTCCGAGCAGCCATTTGCATCGATTCACGGTCGATGAGTATCATCGCATGGCTGCGGAAGGGATTTTGAAGGCGGAAGATCGGGTGGAACTTCTCGAAGGCGTGCTGGTCAAAAAGATGACGCACAACCCGCCGCACGAATACGTCATCTTGAAGCTCGACGACCTGCTGTCGGAAGTGCTGCCCAAGGGTTGGCGACGCAAATCGCAATCCCCCATCACGCTCGACTCAAGCGAGCCTGAACCGGATCTATGCATCTTTCGGGGCGACCTTCAGGCGTTTCGCAATCGTCATCCGATCCCGTCTGAGATCGGCTTGGTGATCGAGGTCGCCGATACGTCCGTGGCGCGTGACCGCAACGTGAAAACGCGAATTTACGGCCGAGCAGGCATCGTTGCGTATTGGCTCATCAATCTGCCGGCACGGCGCGTCGAAGTCTTTTCCGAGCCGTCGCCCGCGCCGGAGGGCCCGGGTTACCTACGTTCGGAATCGTTCAGCGAAAGCGACAAAGTTCTCCTGGTGCTCGATGGCGCAGTTATCGCGACTTTCGCCGTTGCGGACCTTCTTCCTTGAATCATTCGCGGGCGAAGTCATAGATTCCCGTCGCGCCTGGGCGAAGGTAGAAGGTGCGGAGGATTGCTCCTATGCCCGTCCGTATCGAACTCGCGCTGCCTGCGTCCGATTTCTCGAGCAACCAATTGCATCGGTTCACGGTCGAGGAATATCGTCGCATGGCTGCTGAGGGGATTCTCTCGGAAGCCAGCCGCGTGGAACTGCTACTAGAGGGGGTAATCGTAAAGAAGATGACCCGCAACCCTCCTCACGATTTCACGCTGCAGCGGCTGAATCGCTGGCTGTCCCGAGTCGTTCCGCAGGGCTGGGATTGGTGCGTGCAGTCGGCGATCACCCTCGCCGACAGCGAGCCGGAACCCGACATCTCCCTCGTTCGATTCCAAGACGACGGATACAAGCGTTCGCATCCGACGGCTTCCGACACGGCACTTGCGATCGAAATCGCGGAGGCGTCGCTTCGAGAGAACCAGACCCGGAAAGCTCGCATCTATGCTCAAGCAGGCATCGATACCTATTGGATCGTCAATCTGCCTGCACGTCGCGTCGAAGCCCTGTCCGAGCCTTCTTTTGAAAGCCGAACTTATATGCGGACAGCCATGCTGGCCGAAGCGGATATTCTGAGCCTCGTTTTGGATGGCGTTCCGGTCGCATCTTTCGCCGTAGCGGACCTGCTTCCTTGAATCGCGAATCCGCGAATCGCTTGGCCCGCAATCCAAGAGCCGCGACAGCGGCGTCACATGGCTGGACTGTAGGCTGTGGTGTGACGCCGCTGCTATTGATCAACAGGAAGCGAAAACGCGATTGCTGGCGTTGCTCCCCCTCTCCTACGGGAAAGTCCGGGAAAGGATTGGAGGTGAGGGCGCCTTTTTGGGGAGGACGCCAGCAAATTCAGCATCGCATGGCGCAAATGTTCTGCCCTCACCCTCAGCCCCTCTCCCGGACTCGCCGATTCGGACCTTGCCCAAGCATACAAGAGCCAAGTCGATCCCCGGCGAATGATTTCGCCTCTCTCAATCAACGGCCGGTTCGGACGCCCTTTCGAAGGCCATCTTGGGAAGGTGATCAAGAAGTTGTTCCGACATTTGACAGGCGAGAAGACTTCAGCTCCCTAAAATAAACCGCCAGCCGTTGGCCGCACGAGAACCATGCCCGCTTTGATCGAGTCGCCGAAGCTTATGCAAAGTTCAAATCTCGAAGCTCCGCCCGCCAGCAGGTCGCCGGATCGGCTTATTTTTACCCAGAGCAACGGCTTTCGCATGGAGTTGCAGCACCGGGTCGATGCGTTTCTCGAAAGCACGGGGCGCAGGCCGCGCGATTGTTGGCAGATGTATCTCAAATCCGCGATCCTGTTCGCGACATACGGCGCCGCTTACGTTCTCCTGGTCTTTTTCGCCCAGAACGCCTGGCAGGCCGTTCCGCTTGCGGTGCTGCTGGGGTTGGCGACTGCCGGAATCGGTTTCAACGTCCAACACGATGCCGGACACAATGCGTATTCGAACCACCCGTGGATCAACCGGATGATGGCGATAACGCTCGACCTGATCGGCGGCAGTTCCTTCGTGTGGCGCTTCAAGCACGGTATTTTTCACCACACCTACGTCAACGTGACGGGGCACGACACGGATATCGACGTAGGTATTCTGGCGAGGCTGTCGCCGCACGAAAAGCGCTACGCATTTCATCGGTGGCAGCACATCTACTTGTGGGCACTCTACGGACTGCTGGCGATTCAATGGCATCTTCAGAGCGATTTCTACGAAGTGCTTAAGGGCCGCATCGGCAAAATGCGCATCCCTCGCCCCCGCGGCTGGGACCTCGTTGTCTTCCTGGGCGGCAAAGCGTTCTTCTTCTGCATGGCCTTTGCGATTCCGCTATGTTTGCACTCCGTCGGCATCGTGCTCTTGTACTACGCGATTACCGCGATCACGATAGGCATCACGCTCAGCGTCGTGTTTCAGTTGGCCCACACGGTGGAAGAGGCCGACTTTCCGATGCCGGCCCCCGATTCGGGACGAATCAGCAACGAGTGGGCGGTGCACCAAGTCGAGACAACGGTCGATTTCGCGAGGAACAGCCGAATTGCGTCGTGGTGCCTGGGCGGCCTCAACTTCCAGATCGAACATCATTTGTTCCCGCGCATCTGCCACATCCACTACCCTGCCATTGCGCCGATCGTCGAGTCTACATGCCGCGAATATGGCGTGCGATACGTCGCGCATCCGACGTTTTGTGCGGGCGTTGCCTCCCACTATCGCTGGTTGCGAAAACTCAGCAAGGCGTGATCTGGCTTGCTCACGCATGTGGCGTGTATGCCGTCGCCGTCGGTGTCGCGGCCCTGGGCGGGCTGCCGCCGGCGATTCGGCGGACGACGTAGCAGAAGACCGGCGTGAGAAAGATTCCGAAGAGCGTCACGCCCACCATGCCCGCGAAGACGGCGATGCCGAGCGAACGCCGCATTTCGGCCCCGGCTCCCTGAGCGATCACCAGCGGCACCACGCCGAGGATGAACGCGAACGACGTCATCAGGATCGGACGCAAGCGAAGCTTCGATGCATCGAGCGTCGCCTGGCGAACGCCCTCCCCTTCGTCTTCGCGCTGCTTCGCGAATTCGACGATGAGAATGGCGTTTTTGCTCGCTAATCCGACCAGCACGACGAAGCCGATCTGCGTGAAGATGTTGACGTCGAGATTCGCGATCATCACGCCGGTGATCGAGCAGAGCAAACACATCGGCACCACCAAAATGACGGCGAGCGGCAGCGACCAACTCTCGTATTGCGCCGCCAAAACCAGGAAGACGAACATCACCGCGAGCGCGAAGACCCAAATGGCGGCGTTGCCCGCCTGAAGCTGCAAGTAGGCGAGTTCGGTCCAATCCGTCGCCATTTCGGGCGGCAGCGTTTTGTCGGCGAGGTTCTGCATCATTTCGATCGCTTCGCCGGAGCTAGTGCCGGGCGCGGCATTCCCCGTAATGGCGGTCGCGGAGTACATGTTGTAGCGCATGACCATGACGGGCCCGCTCACGTCGCGCACATCCAAAACCGTCCCGAGGCGGATCATTTGGCCCTGCTTGTTGCGCACTTGCAATTGCCTGATCTTGTCCACCTCGTCGCGATACTCGTGATCGGCCTGCACATTCACCTGCCAGGTTCGGCCGAACTGGTTGTAGTTGTTCACGTAAAAGGAGCCGAGATACACCTGAAGCGTGTTGAAGATGTCGCTCGGCGTCAGGCCCAGAGCGGCGGCTTTGGTGCGGTCAATGTCAAGAAAAAGCCACGGCGTGCGGACACGCGAACTGTTGTAAAGCCCGGCCAAACCTTCGGTCTTGTTCCCCGCTTCCGTGATTTGGTCGCTGAATTGCTGAAGCTGATCGAGGCCCAAATTGCCGCGATCTTCCACGATCAGCTTGAAGCCGCCCGTCGTACCGAGCCCTTCGACTGGGGGGCCGCCGAACGTCGAGGCCAGGGCGCCGCGCACTTCCTTTCGGCAACGATTGCGAATCGCTTCTGCGATCGCGTCCGCCTTCCGGCCAGCGCCTCGGCGATGCTCGAATTCATCCAAGAGAACGTACATCGACCCCAGGTTCGGCGCGTTCGCGCTGAGGATCAGAGATTGCCCCGAGATACCTACAGTGTGCTTCACGCCGGGCGTTTCGCGGGCGATCTTTTCGATGCGGGCCATCATGCGTTCCGTGCGTTCCACCGACGCGGAATCGGGAAGCTGCACATTGAGGATGACGTAGCCCTTGTCCTGCTCCGGAATGAACCCCGTCGGAGCGTGCGCGAACTGCACGGCCGTCAGCGCCAGCAGGCCGACATAGATGAGCACAAAGACGACGCTGGCGGTGAGGACTTTGCCGACAGTCCAGGCGTAGCCATCGGTCATGTGGTCGAAGAAGCGGTTGAACGCTCGGAAGAAGGCGCCCAGCACGCGATTGACGGGGCGGATGACGATCCAGCCGATGATGCCGCCGATCACTGCTCCCGGCGTGAAATACGCGAACCAAACGCCCCAGGAGAGCCACGCGGGCAGCGGTTCCTCATGCGGTCCCGGCTCCGAAGGATATCCGAAGTGGCCGGCGATGAGCCGTTTGCCGAGCCATGCGGTGAGGAATCCGCCGAGCAGACCGAAGAACCACCAGGGGAGCGCCTCCTTCTGGTGTTCGTGTTTGCCGTCCTTCTTTTCGCTCTTGAAGATCAGCACGGCACGCGATGGCGTCATCGTGAGGGCGTTGATTGCGGAGATGATCGTCGAGACCGCGATCGTCACCGCGAACTGGCGGAAGAACTGCCCGCTGATGCCGCCGAGGAAGGCACAGGGAATGAAGACGGCGCTCAAGACGAGCGTAATCGCCAGGACGGGGCCGGTGATCTCTTCCATCGCCTTGATCGTTGCGGCCCTCGCATCGAGGCCGGTGGCGATCAATCGTTCGATGTTTTCGAGCACGACGATCGCATCGTCCACCACGATGCCGATGGCAAGCACAAGGCCGAACAGGGTGAGATTGTTGAGCGAGTAACCTAGGGCCGCCATCACGGCGAAGGTGCCGATGAGCGACACGGGGACGTCGATCATCGGCAGGATCATCGCCCGCCAATCCTGCAGGAAAAGCAGCACAACGATCGCGACGAGGACCACCGCATCGCGGAGCGTCGAGAAGACCTCGTTGACCGACTCCTCGATGAAGGGGGTTGTGTCGTAAACGATCTTGTAGGCCACGCCCTCGGGGAAACGCGCTTTCAACTCGCGCATCTTCGCGTAGATGCCGCGCGCCGTGTCGATCGCATTCGACCCAGGCAACTGGAAGATGGATAACGCCACCGAGGGGGCGCCATCGAGCGTGCAAGATTGGTCGTATTGCTGCGAACCCAACTCCACGCGCGGCTTGCCGTCCGGCGTCTGCGTGACGACATGGCGAAGCCGAACGATGGCGGTTGCTTGCGAAGCCGCAACGGTGGAGGTGGTTCCGGTCGCGGCGGTGGAGGAGGCATCCGCGGCCGCATTGCCGTCCGAACCGGCGGGCATCGTCGTCGTGCTTTGGTCCGATTTGACGATGATATCCGCGAACTCTTCCGGCGTCGTGAGCCGGCCTTTCGTGTTGATCGTGAGCTGGAACTGCTGGCCCTTGGGGACCGGCGGTTGGCCGATCTGCCCCGCCGCCACCTGCACGTTTTGCTGGGCGATCGCTTGCACCACATCCATCGCGCCGAGCTTGAGCGCGGCGAGCTTATCGGGGTCAAGCCAGGCGCGGAGGCTGTAGTCGCGCTGGCCCAGGTAGGTGATGCCCGCGACCCCGGGCATTCGGCCCAGCTCGTCCTTGATGTAAATCGTGGCGTAATTGCTGAGAAAGGTCGCGTCTTTGGAATTGTCGGGCGAAACCAGGTTTACGATCATCATCGTGCTGGGGGACATCTTCTTGACGCTGATGCCTTCGCTCTGCACCAACGCCGGGATCACCGGCAAGGCTAGCGAGACGCGATTTTGCACGAGCACCTGGGCCATGTCGGTATCGACGCCCAGCTTGAACGTGACGGTGAGGTTGTAATTCCCGTCATTCGTGCAACGGGACGACATGTAGGTCATCCCCTCGACGCCGCTGATCTGCTCTTCGATCGGGGCCGCCACCGTGTCCTGCACGGTAAGGGCGTTGGCGCCGGGGTAGAACGCGGTCACCTGAACGGTCGGCGGCGTCACCTCGGGATATTGGGCGATCGGCAGCGACCAGACGGCCACGCCCCCCGCCAGCGTGATCACGACGGAGATCACGGTGGCGAAGATGGGACGATCGATGAAGAAGCGAGAAAACATGCTGGGCGTCTCGAATTACGTTTCTTGATACTCATCGTCAGGCAGCGATACCGCAAGTACAGGCTTTGCTCCCCTCTCCCTCCGGGAGAGGGGAGCAAAGCCGGCAATCAATACCGGCGCCGAATGCTGCGGGCGGCGCGAATGATAATCAAGCCGGCGGCCGCGGCGATCGTCATGCCCCAATACGGAGGGGCCAAGCCGAGCTGTTCCAGGCAGAATCCGCCGGCAATGCCGAAGAGGGCGGCGAAGACGTACGACGCCGGGCCGCGATAGCGACGATCAGCCAGCACCGACGATTCGCCGATCCCCTCGATGACATAGAAGAAGACCGGCGTGAGAAAGATGCCGAACGCGGTCACGCCCAGCATGCCGCTGAAGACGGCAACGCCGAGCGATCGCCTCATCTCCGCTCCTGCCCCCGAAGCGGCGACCAGCGGCGCCACGCCCAGGATGAACGCGAACGAAGTCATGATGATGGGGCGCAGCCGAAGCTTGGATGCCTCGATCGTCGCTTCGTAAATCGGCTTGCCGCCGCGATGCAGCTCGCGCGCGAATTCGACGACCAGAATCGCATTCTTGCAGGCGAGCCCGACCAGCACGACCAGGCCGATCTGCACGAAGATGTTGATCGACCCATTCGCCGCCAGAACGCCGACGACGCAACTCAACACGCACAGAGGCACGACCAGAATCACCGCGAGCGGCAACGCCCAGCTCTCATACAGAGCCGCCAGCGCGAGGAACACGCACATGACGGCGAGGGCGAAGATGGAGACGGCCGTGCTCCCCTCCTTGATCTGCATGAACATCAGCTCGGTCCACTCCGTCTTCATCGACCGCGGCAGCGTGTTGAGGGCCGTCTCTTCCGTTTCGCCGATGACTTCCCCCGAGTCGATCCCCGCCGCCAGACTGCCGGTGATCGGCGCGGCCACGGACAGGTTGAATCGCGTCACGAAGATGGGGCCGTTGATTTCCTTCAGCGTGGCGAGCGTGCCGAGCGATACCATTTGGCCGTACTTGTTGCGGACCTTGAAAAGATTCAGCTTCGCGGGGTCGTTGCGGAATGTCCCCTCGCTCTGCAACGTCACCTGCCAATGCCGTCCGAACTGATTGAAGCTGTTGACGTAGACCGATCCCAGATACATCTGCACGGTTTGATTCACGTCCTCCAGCTTCAGACCCAACGTCTCGACCTTCGTGCGATCGATGTCGAGAAACAATTGCGGCGTATTGGAGCGGAATTGCGTGGAGACGGTGGAGAACTTGCGGTTTTTCCGAAGCTCCCGCACGAGCGCGTCGGTCTGCTTCTGAAGGGCAGCTAAGCCAAGGCCGCCTTTATCTTCGACCATCAGCTTGAAGCCGCCGGCCACACTTAGACCGGGGACGGGCGATGTGCCGAACACGACGACTTGAGCGTCGCGAACCTGCTTGTTCCACTCCTTGCGCAGGCGACTCATGATCGCCACGTCCTTGAGGTGCGGTTGCTGTCGTTCCCTGAAGGGATGAAGGATGACGAACATCGATCCGAAGTTCGGCCCCGCCGCCTGCTGCACGAAGGAGGTGCCGATGATCGAAATCGTATCAGAGACGCCGGGCGTTTCGCGCGTCACCCTCTCGACGACCTTCATAATCTCGCGCGTCCGCTCCAGCGACGTGGAATCGGGGAGTTGCACGCTGACGAGCAATCGCCCCTGGTCTTGCTGCGGCACGAAGCCCGTGGGGGCGGTCGCGAACAGCCAGTAGGTGATGCCGACCATGCCCACATAGGCGATCAGCACGATGGCCGACATTCGCAGCGCTCGGCCCACGACCCAACCGTAAGCTTCGGTCGCCGCGTCGAACAAGCGATTGAACGCGCGGAAGAGGAAGCCGAGGACGAAGTTCGCCGGCCGGATCAGGAACCAGCCGGCGAAAAGGCCGATCAGGAAACCCGGCAGGAAAAAGGCGGAAGCGTGGAGCCACCACGTCCGCGTGTCGAGTTCTTCGCTTTCGCTCAGTTGCGGCAAGCCGAGCGGCTCAGCCATATAGCGAGCCACGTAGCGGACGCCGACCCAGCCCAGAATGAATCCGAAGATCCACCACGGCAACGCCTCCTTCTTCGGCTCCGCATGCGGCTTCCCCTCTTCGCCATGCGGAGGATGGTCGCGGAAGATAAGCAGCGCACGCGAGGGCGTCATCGTGAGGGCATTGATCGCCGAGATCACGGTCGATGCGGCGATGGTGACCGCGAATTGACGGAAGAATCGCCCCGTGATGCCGCTGATGAAAGCACAGGGAACGAACACGGCGCACAACACAACCGTGATGGCGATGATCGGGCCGGTGATCTCCTCCATCGCCTTGATGGTGGCTTCGCGTGCTTTCATCCCCTTCGCCATTTGCCGTTCGATGTTTTCGAGGACGACGATCGCATCATCGACGACGATGCCGATGGCGAGGACCAGCCCGAAGAGGGAGATGTTGTTGAGGCTGAATCCCATCGCCGCCATGACGCCGAAGGTGCCGATCAACGAGACGGGCACGTCGATCATCGGCAGGACCATCGCCCGCCAATCTTGGAGGAAGAGCAGGACGACGAGCGTGACGAGCAGCACCGCGTCGCGCAGGGTGTGGAAGACCTCCGCCACCGATTCGCGGATGAAGGGGGTGGTGTCGAAACCGATCTTGTAGTCGATGCCGGGCGGGAAGCGTTTGCTGAGTTCCTTCATCTTCGCCCGCACCTCGTCCCCCACATCGAGGGCGTTGGTGCCGGGAAGCTGATACACGGTCAGGCCGACGGAAGGTTGGCCGTTGAACCAGCAGGCCTGGTTGTAGTTTTGCGCGCCCATTTCAATGCGGGCGACCTGCTTGAGCCGAACGATCGGACTTGAAACCGCCCGCGGCCCGCCTGCCATGCCGCCCCCTGTTCCGCCGCCCCCTCCCGCGGAGATCGAAAGGCCGGAGAGGGAGTCGTCCGTCTCGTTGTCGGCCGAACCACCGCTGCTTCGAACCGCACCTCCTGCGGTGCTTCCGCCCCCTTCCGCCCCTGCCCCGCCCGCGGTGTTGCCGCCCCCGGCATCGGAGACGCCGCCTTGCGTAGGTGCAGATTGCCCTTCCCCCGTCGAAGCGGGCGCGCCGGGCGAAATCACGATTGACTTCGCCATGCTTCCCGCCGCCGCCAGCGGATCGCCGATGCCGGACCCGGGCAGCCCCGGCGATCCGCCCCCTTTGAGCCGCTTCGGAGCCGGCGACTTGGCAGGCGTCGTCGTCGTTTGGCCGGCCTTGATGATGATGTCGCCGAACTGCTCGGGATCGTTCAGTCTTCCGAGCGTGTCGATCGGCTTCTGAAACTGCTGCCCCTTCGACGTCGGCGGTTGGCCGATCTGCCCCGCCACCGCCTCGATGTTCTGCGACCGCACCGCCTCGGCCACTTCAACCGCACTCATGTTGAGCGCGGCGAGCTTCTGCGGATCGAGCCAGGCGCGGATGCTGTAATCGCGCTGCCCCATGATCTTCACGTCGGAAACGCCGTCCACGCGCAGCAGCTCATCCTGAATGTTGATGACCGCGAAGTTGCTCAGGTGCAGATCGTCGTACTTGTTGTCCGGCGAGAAGAAATTGATCATCAGCAGCATGTCCGGCGTCTTCTTCCGGATGCGGATTCCCTGCTTCTGCACCGGCGAAGGCAGCAGCGGCATCGCCATCGACACGCGGTTTTGCACCATCACCAGCGCGGTGTTGATGTTCGTGCTCACGTCGAACGTGCATGAGAGCGTATACGAACCGTCGTTCGACGATTGGGACGACATGTACAGCAAGCCGGGGACGCCCGTCACCTGCTGCTCGATCGGCGCCCCCACCGTGTCGGCAATCACCTGGGCGTTGGCTCCGGGGTAGCTGATCGAAACCTGCACCCCCGGCGGTGTGATGCGCGGATACTGCGCCACCGGAAGCGTGAAGAGGGCGATCCCTCCAATGAGGGTGATGACGACGGACAACACCGTCGCGAAGATCGGGCGATCAATGAAGAAACGAGACAACATGAGGGCGAGCTTCCGTTCCCGGCGTGACTTCTTCCACGTCTTGCTCCCCTCGCCCTCCGGGAGAGGGGCCGGGGGTGAGGGCGTCCTGCATGCTCCCCTCACCCACCGGCAAGATATTGCATCTTCGACCGAAAGCGTTGAAGAGTCATTGATTTTGTTTCATGGTGTCGCGTGTGCCATGTTTCGCCGGGTCCATGGCCGGGCTGTTCAATGCTTCCGCTTCCACCGGCGAAGCATGCGAAGCTTCCGAGGAGCCGCGCACCCAGTAAGCGGTTCGGCGTGACGCCATGCGAAAACGCTTACTTCGTGCGAAGCTCCTTCGTCTTTCGCCTGCGAAGCTTCCGAGCGTTCGGTCTGAGGCATGATTGGACGGTGAAAGCGGACGGTTCGCCGGCCCCGGCCAGGGATCCGCCCAAGCATGGCATGGCACGTCGCGGCTGCTTCAACAGATCCGAACGACTTATGTCGAAGAAGCAATATCCTCCCTCCGGGAGAGGGGCTGGGGCTGAGGGCAGCACCTTCGCCCCATGCTACGCTATGATTTGCTCGCTGTTCGCAAACAGGAGACCCCCAGCCCCAGCCCCTCTCCCGGAGGGCGAGGGGGGCAAGACCGGCCTTCGCGCTTTCGCTACCTGACAATCAATCATGCGCCCGATGGTTTCAAGCCACACCCTCACCCCGGCCCTCTCCCAAGGGGAGAGGGAGGAAGCATCATTTCCTGCCGCTCGACTTGGCGGCCTTTTCCTTCGGTTCCTTCTCGACGATTCTCTGGCGGTAGGAGGGCATGTCCTCGAGCTTTTCGGGGGAGACGACCACGCCGGGGCGGATCTGCTGCAGGCCGCCGACCACGACCCATTCGTCCCCTTTGAGGCCTGAAGTAATGACGCGAAGGCCATCTTCCTGCAGGGCGCCGATTTTCACCTCGCGCGATTGAATCTTGTTTTCGGCATCCAGGAAGTTGACGTACTTGAGCCCCTGATCCGATGTGATCGCTCGATCGATGACGAGCATGGCCGGGTGTCGATCGCCGATGGGGAGCTGGATGCGGACGAACATGCCCGGCGCCATCAGCCGCACGCCGTTTTCCGGCTTCGGATTCGCGAACACGCCGCGGACGGCGATGCTTCCGGTGTTCGGGTTCACCTGGTTGTTGACGAAATCGATGACGCCTTTGCGCGGGTAGTTCGCCTCGCCAGGCAGCGACATGTTGACCGGAATCTTGCCGTCCGCCGGTACTTTGACGCGTCCTTGGTTGATCGCTTGCCGAATGCTCTGCAGCGTCGTTTCGTCCATGTCGAAGTAGACGTGCATCGGGTCGAGCGAGACGACCGTGGTCAGCAGAGTCTGATCCTGGCTGACGAGATTGCCGACCGTGAGATAGCGTCGGCCCACCTGGCCATCGATCGGTGCTTTGACCTTGGTGAAATCGAGATTGAGCTTGTAGACCTCGGTGCTGGCCTGAAACGCCCTGACCCGAGCCTGGGCCTCGTCGACGGCTGCGATGGCCTGATCGATCTGCAGCGCGCTGACCGCCCCCCGTGCATCCCGATCTCGGGCGAGCGTGGTGCGGGCGAGCTGAAGCTGCGATTGGTAGAGCGAAACCTGTCCCAAAGCCTGGTCGAGCTGCGCCTGATAGGGCCGAGGGTCGATCTCGAACAGCAGATCGCCCGTCTTGACCTCCGCCCCTTCCTTGAAGGTGATCTTCGTGAGGTATCCCGTCACGCGCGGCACCACGTTGACGGATTCGACCGCATTGGTGCGGCCCGTGAATTCCACGAAGTCCTGCACTTCGCGCATCGCGGGCTTGCTCACCGGCGTCACCGGCGGCTCCGCCTTCGGCGTCTCCCGCATCTTGGGCGTGCAACCGACCGCGGAAAAAAGGATCAGGCAAACAAGGAGAGCCGAGCGAAGCATGGAGGGGTGCTCCGATTGCAGACGATGGATTTCATCGTGAGAGGAAGCCAACTCGGGGCGGGATTCGAGGCGGAGGTCCGGACCAGGCAACTGCATCATAGCCGACTTCGCCAGGCAACAGGTCACTTTGCCTGCGCTCAGTTGCACTCATGCCGGACGGACCAGCAACGATTCAAGCACGCGTGCATCGACGGGTTTCGTGAGATGGTAGTCGAAACCCGCTTCTTTCGTCCGCTCCCGGTCCTCGTCGTGTCCATATCCGGTGACCGCAATCAGTCGAGCACGCGCCGTCGCCGGATCGTGCCGCAGCGCGTCGGCGACGCCGTAGCCGTCCAACCCCGGCAAGCCGATGTCGCACAGGACCACGTCCGGCCGCCAATGGCGAGCCATCTCGACCCCCTCAAGCCCATCGCTCGCGGTCTGGACGCGGTGCCCAATCACTTCGAGAAGCATCCGCATGCTTTCCGCGGCATCGCGATTGTCTTCCACAATCAAGATGCGAAGCGGTTCGGCCGCTTTCTCTTGCGAATTGCCGCTGGTTTGTCCGATGGCGGGAACTTCGTGCTTCAGCGGCAGACGAACGATGAACGCGGCGCCCTGGCCGGGCCCATCGCTCTCCGCGCGAACTTCCCCCCCATGCAGTTCCACCAACCCTTTGACGACGGATAGCCCGACGCCGAGTCCGCCGCGCGATCGATCGAGGCTGCGGTCCGCTTGGGAAAACACCTCAAAGAGCCGCGGGAACAGATCCGGCGCGATGCCGATTCCATGATCCCGGACTTCCATCGTCGCACAACGACCGTCAGGATCTGCCGTCAAACGCACCGTGACCCGATCGCCGCCGTTGCGGAACTTGACGGCATTGTCGAGCAGGTTGTTCAGCACCTGCGACAGCCGAACCGGATCGCCCGCAACCCACAGGGGCGTCTCTGCCAGATCCAAGTCGAGACGCAACCCGGCCTGTTCCAGCAGAGGCCGCCGATCCTCGGCAGCCGCACGCACATGGGCGGTCAAATCGATTTGCTGCCGGCGGATCGGAATCTTGCCGTGCGTGATCCGAGAGACGTCGAGCAGGTCATCGACGAGCCGAGTGAGGTGACGGATCTGCCGCTCCATCATGTCTCGGGCGCGATTCAGCATTCCCTGATCCGCGGGGGAAAGGCGGAGCATCTGAAGTCCGTTCATTACCGGGGCAAGCGGATTGCGAAGCTCGTGCGCAAGCATGGCGAGAAACTGATCCTTGCGACGCGCCGACTCCGCAAGTTGCGCGTTGGCCTCGGAAAGATCGCGCGTGCGATCCATGACCTTCACTTCCAACTCGTCGCGCGCCTGCCTGAGCGAGTCTTCGTTGTGCTTCCGCTCGGTCAGATCCCGCGTCACTTTCGCGAAGCCAAGCAATCGCCCGGATTCGTCCTTCAAAGCCGTGATCATGACGTTGGCCCAAAACGTCGAGCCGTCTTTGCGGACTCTCCAACCTTCGTCCTCGCATTTGCCGTCCGCGGCTGCCAGCTTCAGCTCCTGGGCGGGCCAACCTCGGTCAGTCGCTTCCTTCGGATAAAACGTCGAGAAATGCCGACCGATGATCTCGTCGGCCGTATAGCCCTTGAGACGATGCGCCCCCGGATTCCAGGTTGCGACATACCCCTCCGCGTCGAGAAGAAAGATGGCGTATTCGTTGGTTCCGTGAACCAGCAGCCGGAGTTGGTCCGCCTCGCGGCGAGCCTTCGCCTTGTCGAGGTACAGCTCCGCGAATCCGCGAACTTTTGCCTGGAGAATGATCGGAATGATCGGCTTGATGAGAAAATCGACTGCTCCCAGCGAATACGCCTCCTCCATCTGGCCGCGTTCGACGTCGCCGGCGGTGATGAAGATGAGGGGCGTTCTGCGCGTGCGATCGTCCGCGCGAATCCTGCGCGCCGTTTCCATCCCGTCGATGCCCGGCATTCGCAAATCAAGAAGCACGACCGCGAAATCTTCCCGCTCCAGTCGCGCGATGCCTTGCTCGCCGGAGGTCGCTTCAACGATGACGTAACCCAAGTCGTCGAGCACGACGCGGAGCGCCAAACGATTGGCCGCCGAGTCGTCGACGAGAAGAATGTTCGCGTGTGGTTCGAGAGGCACTTGTCGATTCTTGGGCGCGGCAATCGACGGATTCGCCATGTTGCCTTCCTCGCAGGGGGCGGAAAGTTCGGAAAGCGGCTCACAAATGGTTCCGAGACCACGGTCGTCCGCTTGCGGCTTAGCGAGATCAGGGCTTTCTCCGAACGCGAAGCCGCAAGCGGAAGACCGTGGTTCCGAAACACCTTCCAAGTCTTGAGAAATGCATTTTAAGCGATGGCGGGGGAGAGGAAAGCCTAAGTCGAGACGCACGGCCAGTGGGGGCGCCCCCAATGGATCGCTGGGACCGCCGCGCCGCCGCCTCACGTGTTGGACCCGATTCCAGGGGCCGCGCCAACCCTCGGAACGCTTTCGCCTTGAGTTCGCCTGAATCTGCTTTGGCCCAAGCCGCATTCCCTGTTACGATGCACATCCATCCCGCCGACCTTGACAGGTTCATCCATGCGATTTCCCCGTATCACACCTCGATACTTCTGCATTCCGCTGTTGGCCCTCCTGATAGCGAGTCGCGTGTCCGCCCAGGATTCGCCGGAGGGGATCGCCTTCTTCGAGAAGAAGATTCGGCCGATCCTGGTCAGCCAGTGCTACGAGTGCCACAGCGCCGCCGCCAAGAAGACGAAAGGCGGACTCGCGCTCGACACGCGTGACGGCATGAGGAAGGGGGGCGACAAAGCGGTGATCGTCGTCGGCGAGCCGGAGAAGAGCCTGCTCATCAAGGCGGTTCGGCATGGGGACGAAGAACTCAAGATGCCGCCCAAGCAGAAGCTCGCCGATGCGGAGATCGCCGACCTCGGCGCATGGATCAAGATGGGAGCGCCCGACCCGCGCACGAGCGTTGCAAGCGGACCGTTGCGCGGCATGACCGTGGAAGAAGGCCGTGCGTTTTGGTCCTTTCAGCCGCTGAAGGATTCTGCTCCGCCCGCGGTCAAGGATGCAGCATGGGCCACCAACGCCATCGATCGCTTCATCCTCGCCCGCATTGAAGCGGCTGGCGCCCGCCCTGCCCCTATTGCCGACAAGCGAATCTTGCTGCGGCGAGTGACGTTCGACCTGACCGGCCTGCCGCCGACACCCGGAGAGGTAGACGCTTTTCTGAGCGACTCGTCGCCGCAGGCATTCGAAAAGGTCGTCGATCGGCTGCTTGCATCGCCTCGATACGGCGAGCGCTGGGGCCGTCATTGGCTCGATGTCGCCCGCTATGCGGATACCTCTGGCAACGCGTCCGATTATCCCGTGCCGCAGGCTTACCGCTATCGCGACTGGGTGATTCGCGCGTTCAATCGAGATATGCCTTACGACCAGTTTCTCCGCGAGCAGATCGCGGGGGACTTGATGCCAAGCGCCAACAACGAGGAACGCGCTGATCGCATCGTGGCCACCGGCTACCTGGCGTCCTCACGTCGGTTCGGCGGCGACCGCAACGGCGAGCATCATCTCACGCTGGAAGACACGATCGACAACGTGGGCCGAACGATCCTCGGCTTCAGCCTTTCGTGTGCTCGTTGCCACGATCACAAGTTCGACCCGTTCACGATGACGGACTACTACGGCCTCTACGGTATTTTCAGCAGCTCTCGATTCGCCTTCCCCGGCGCGGAAGCGGCCAAGAAGCAAGAAGATTTCGTGCCGCTGCTGACGCCGGCGGAGATCGAGGCGCTTCAGAAACCGCATCGCGAGAAACTCGCCCTCGCGGATGCCGAGATGAAGAAACGGGAAGTCGCAGAAGCCGAAGCGAAGAAGGCTCCCGACGGCCCCGAAAAGAAAGCCAAGCTGGATGAGGCCGCCAAGCAGTTGGCGGAAGCCCGCAAAGCCCGCGCTGCGATTGCCGCACAGGCGCCGGCGATCGAAACCGCCTACGCGGTGACGGAGGGCAAGGTCGCCAACGTCAAAATGCACCTCCGCGGCGATCCGAAACGGCCCGGCGACGAAGCGCCTCGCCGATTCCCGACCATCCTTGGCGGCAACATGGTGCCCAAGGAAACGACCGCGAGCGGCCGGCTCGAATTGGCCCAATGGCTGACCGACCCGAAGAATCCCCTCCCTGCCCGCGTGATGGCCAACCGCATCTGGCAGCATCATTTCGGCAAAGGAATCGTGCAGACGCCCAACGATTTCGGCAAACAAGGGAAGGCCCCCACGCATCCGGAACTGCTCGATTATCTGGCCGTCCGTTTCATCGAAAGCGGTTGGTCGATCAAGGCGATGCACAAGCTGATTCTTCTCTCCAAGACCTGGCAATCGGCCAGCATCGACGTGGAAGAGAGCACGAAGGCCGATCCGACCAACGAGTTGTCTTGGAAGTTCAACCGCCGCCGGCTCGATGCCGAATCGCTGCGCGATGCCCTGCTCTTCGTGAGCGGCGAACTGGACGAAACGCCCGCGGGGCCCCACCCGTTCCCGCCTGCCCAAGGATTCGCATACACGCAGCACAATCCGTTCGTCGCCACCTACGAAACGAAGCGGCGCAGCGTCTATCTCATGCAGCAACGCCTTCGCAAGCATCCTTACTTAGCCTTGTTCGACGGTGCGGATCCGAGTTCCAGCACGGCCGTTCGTTTGCCCAGCACGACCCCCTTGCAGGCGCTCTTCCTGATGAATGACCCTTTCGCCCATCACTCGGCCACGAAGTTCGCGCAGCGAATCGTGGCCACTGCCAAAAGCGATGAGGAACGAGTGGTTCTGGCCCATCAAATCGCCCTGAGCCGCCCGCCCGCTTCGGAAGAAAAGCAGGAGTGCCTGTCGTTTCTCGATCGCTATCGCGAACGGCTGACTACGCTGCAAACGCCACGCGATCAGGCGGACCTGCAAGCATGGTCCGCATTCGCTCGGGCGATGCTCGGCAGCAACGAGTTTCTCTTCACGGACTGACGGCGACCCTTTGACGTTGGAGGCGACGAATATGAATCCCACGCGACGCACCGTCATCCGTTCCCTGGTCGGCGGATCACTGCTGCTTCCGGGCATCGTGTCCGAGTTGCTGGCCCAAGACAACGATCCGCTCGCCCCGAAGCCGCCGCATTTCGAACCCAAGGCGAAACGCGTCATTTTCCTCAACATGAGCGGCGGCGTCTCTCATGTCGATTCGTTCGACTACAAGCCGCAACTTATCGCCGATCACAACAGCACCTACCGGGTGCCGCAACGGATGCTCGATGCGTTCGCACCGGACAATCGCTCGGCCGAGAAGTATTTCAAGCGGCCGCAGTGGGCCTTTCGGCAGCGTGGGCAGTCGGGCCTGTGGATCAGCGATCTTTTCGCCAACATCGCCGAATGCGCGGATGATCTTTGCCTGATTCGCTCCATGCGAAACGATCACCCCGACCATTTCCAGGCCACGCTCGGCATCCACACGGGATCGGTAACCTTCCCGCGGCCCAGCGTCGGCGCGTGGGTTAGCCATGGTCTGGGGACGATGAACCGCAACCTGCCTTCGTTCATCGTGCTCGCGCCAGCAATGCCCTACGCGGGCGCCCAGGTGTGGTCGTCGGACTTTCTGCCCGGCTGCCATCAGGGCACCCATGTCGCCCCCGGCCCCGATCCGATGCCGAACATCCAACGCCGTCAGCGTTCCGCCGATTTGCAGGAAATGGAACTCGGGCTCGCGCAGGCATTCAACCGGCGGCATCTGGCACAACGTCCCGGGGACCCCAATCTTGTCGCCCGCATTCGCAGCTTCGAGACCGCCTTCGGCATGCAAACCGAGGCGCCCGAAGCATTCGACCTTTCGCGGGAAACCGACGCGACGCTTCGCCTCTACGGCCTGCCGCGCGGCAGCAATCGCGGCTTCGCATGGCAATGCCTCGTCGCGCGACGTTTGGCCGAGCGAGGCGTCCGCTTTGTGGAGTTGATCGATACGGGGGCATCCAACAACTGGGATTCGCATGGCGACATGGCCGACCATGGCCGACTCGCCCAAAACGTCGATCGGCCCATCGCGGGATTGCTGAAGGACCTGAAGCAACGCGGCATGCTTGAGGATACGCTCGTCGTTTGGACCACGGAATTCGGCCGCACGCCGTTCAATACCACGCGCGATGCGCGGGGCCGCGAGCATCATGCGGAGGTATTCGCATCATGGATGGCGGGCGGCGGCGTGAAAGGGGGCATCAGCTACGGTTCCAGCGACCCGCACGGTTGCAGCGTTGCCGAAGATGAAGTCCACATCAACGATTTCCACGCGACTATGCTGCACTTGCTGGGGCTCAACCACGAACGCCTCACCTACCGTCACGCCGGCCGCGACTACCGCCTCACCGACGTCGGCGGCCGAGTGGTTGACGGAATCCTTGCGTAAGACTTGCCCGCGGTTGGCGTGCCATGCGTGCCATGCATGGCACGCCTTCGCCAGGTTTATGTCAATGAACTCGGAAAGGGCCTCATGCCCAATCCCGGCTGGAAGCCTACGCGGACACGTACGGAAGCACGTACGGCCCTTTGGGGATGACGGCGACTCTGGAGTTGGGGCCGTATTCCTTCAGCGAATCGGCCACCGCTTGTTCGACGCTTGCCGCAGGTTCGACATGGCATTTTCGCAGGATTTCGGGCGATAGTCCCTGCGTGATCACCTTCACCTTGCAGCGTTTGTAGACCTTCACGAACTCCTCGAGTTGCCATTGATCCATCACGAAGTAGTCCTTGCCCAGGATCCGGGCGAGGAACTCGTGGAGGTCCGGGTTGTCGTCGATAAGCTCCACGAACTCGGGGCTGCCGACGCCTTCCGTCAGGCTTGCGGCAAGGATGATCGTGCCGCCTTGCTTCACGATCGGCAGACACCCAGTGAGGCCCTTGATCGCCTGATACCACGTCGTATCGAGCGGATAGCCGGCGCATGAGGTGACGACGATCGGCATCGGTTCGGGGACGCCGACGCGGACGACTTGCTCGCAGAATCGTACGCCGACCATCCAGGCTTCGATCATGTCGCCGGCGCCGACCCACGTCGTTCGGCGTTGGCCGTCGATGCAGACGTTGACGATGAAATCGCAGCCCGCCATTTTCGCGATGCGGGTATTTTCCTCGTGCACCGGATTGCCATCGAGGAAGCCGACGTCAGCCTTCGGATGTTCGAGAAACTTGGGGCCATGCCAAATCCTCACTGTCTCCAGGGCGGCGATGCCCGGGCAGATCAGCTTGCGGCCGCCGCTGTATCCCGCCATCAGATGCGGTTCGATCAGGCCCGTGGTGATCTTGAGATCGGCCTCGCAATATCGCTTGTCGATCCAGGCGGGGACGCCGTTCGGCGTCGTGCCGAGATACGTATGCTCTTCAAGCCGTTTGCCGAAATGATTTTCGATGCGGTAGTTTCGCATGATCTCGGCGCCGACCATCTCCTCCATCTCGGCCCCCTCGTTGGGCCGATGGAGTCCGGTGGCATTCAGAATCACAATCTGGTCGCGGGGAATGCCGGCCGCTTCGAGGGTTCGCAGCATGGGCGGCAGGATCAGCTTGTTGGGCACCGGACGCGTGATGTCGCAGATCACGATGCACGCGCTTTTGCGCCCCTTGGCGAGTTCCCCCAGCGGCGGCGTGCCGATCGGATTCGCGATCGCATGCTCGATGGCTTGCTGGGGATTCCCCAAAGGCTCCGCAGGCCGAATCGCGAGAGGGCCCACGACGTTCGCGTCGGGCAGTTCGACTTCCAATCCGCTGCGCCCGTAATCCAACTTGATCTTCATGCGTTTCTCGATGCGGCGTGACGAAGGCTAGCCCGAATCGGAGCCGGTAAAGGGCCACGCTGACCCTGTTACGATCTTACCAACTCTGGCGCCGCCGTCAGAGCCCAAGCGGCAGAGAGGGTTTCGCCAAGAACCCTGAAGATGCTTGAATCCGCTTCCCGCGTCTCTGCGAAACCCTCGCTGGCTGGCGCTCAGGCTCCGACTTCCAGTTCATTCTTCGGCGTCCTTTATGCAAGTTGATAAACTTGCATCCACGAAAGGCAGGGCCACCATGTCGAATGACGCAACGCCGCAGGACGTGAAACGCTACCAGCGGCAGAAGCTGCTCGCGATGTTCGGTGGGACGATTTTGTCGCTGCTTCTGCTATCCTTGCTGGCTTTCCTCGTGCTTCCCGCCATCGGGCCTTTGATCAAGGACTCGGTAGGGCCCAACGCGTGGCTGCAACTCCTCGCTTCGGCGGCGTTGACCGTCTTCTGCCTCGAAGTCGGCACGTTACCGATCGATTTTTGGAGCAGCTATGTCGTCGAGCATCAGCATGGGCTCAGCAACCAGACGCTCGGCGGATGGATCGGCAAGCGCTTGAAAGGCTGGCTCGTGGGCGCCGTCCTCGGCATGCTGCTGTTGAGCGGCCTGTATGGAATCTTGTGGGCCGCAGGGAATGCATGGTGGATCTGGGCGACCGTGGGTTGGCTCGCGGCAACCCTGATTTTGGGCCGCATTCTGCCGGTCGTGATTCTGCCGATCTTCTACAAAGTCGTGCCGGTTGAAAACGACGATCTGCTGAGCCGGTTCCGCAAGCTTTCCGAAGGGACGACGCTTGCGGTCGAAGGCGTCTATCGGCTCGATCTCAGTGCTGAGACGAAAAAGGCGAACGCCGCCCTCGCCGGTCTGGGCCGCAGCCGGCGGGTGCTGCTGGGGGACACGCTTTTGGCGGATTTCTCGCCCGAGGAGATCGAAGTCGTCTTCGCGCACGAGCTGGGCCATCATGTGCATGGCCATCTGGCGAAGTCGATCGTGCTCAACGTGTTCACGTCGATCCTCGCCTTTTGGCTGATCGACGTGACCATGGGTCGAGTCGCACCCGCGCTTGGTTTCGACGGAGTGGGCGACCCCATCGCCCTCCCCTTGCTGCTCTGGGTGTTGGCTCTCTTCGGCCTCGCCCTCAGCCCGCTGCAAAACGCCATCAGCCGAAAGCATGAGTTCGAAAGCGACGCCTACGCCTTGCAGCGAACGCAGAATCGCGATGCGTTTCGCACGGCTTTCGCGAAGCTCGCCCAAATGAACAAGTCGGATCCCAATCCGCACCCGCTCGTCGAATGGCTCTTCTACGATCACCCCGCGATTGGCAGACGCCTGGCCGCCGCGGACGCGGCGCCGCCGAAATAGCACGTAGGGTTAGTTGCCGCGCGGCATCGCGGGGCCCGTGCCAGGACCGCCGGCAGGGGCCGCCATGCCGGAGTTTTTGGCGTCCTGCACCCGTTCCTGCAAGCGTGCGACGCGTTCCTGCCGCTCTTTGCCGGCGGGCAGTTCCGCGTTGCCGTCGATGCGCGAGTTGCGCACGATCAGCTTGCCGTTGGGGTTCAGGATCAGCACATCGACCGCGGATTCGTCCTTCACGTAGGGATACCCCGGCAACGTAACGAACCGGTGTTCCTGCTTGCCGCCGTCGAAATCAACGAGCATGGGCGGCGGGAAGGTGACCTGGAAATCGACGGGAATGCCCGAGCGAGCCAGGTCTTTTTGACTGGCCGGCAGTTTCTTCAGCTGAGGAGGAGCGGAGTACTTGATCTCGAACGATTGCTTCGCCTTGCTCCATTCGGGCAACTCGACCATGACCGAAAGCCGGCCGATCGGTTCGCCGCGGCGGACGAGCAGGCGTTCCGCAATCGCCCAATCGCCGATGATGTGGAAGAGGCCCTGCGGATCCGTGAATTGGTCGATCCAGCGGTGGATCTGAAGGGCAACCGTTTCGCCCTTCGACTGCTCGTAGTTCGAGCCGCCTTGCAGCCTCTGCGTCGGCATCTGATCGACGGCGTAGAAGTAGTGTTCGCCCGGAATCGTGGCGTCCGGCGTGATCTGCCAATCGGAGGGGGCTAGGTCTTTGATGTCGGCCAGCGCCGCGAAGGCGACATGCTGCTTCTTGCCGTAGTTCGGATTCGAGAGCCGGACCTGGATGCGGTAGCGATACGTCTTGCCCGGCTGAACGTCCGGATCGAAGAAGCGAACGAGCGCGTCTTGCAGGATGAGCTTGCGCTGTTGGCCGGCCATGCCGATCCCCGGATTCATGACGCCTGGACCGGGGCCCTCCGCTTCGCCTTTCGGGGCTCTTTCCTCGAAGAGATCCCACGGGGCGAGGATGCCCTTGCCGGGCTGATTGGCGGCTCCGCCGGGGCCGCCTTCGCCGCCCCCCGGCATTGCCGGCGGCATTTGCATTCCGGGAACGAATCCTGGCGAAAGCTTCTTGTCGTCCGCTTCCGGAGCGATGCCGAAGGGATCGAAGGGGTAGATGTTTCCTTCGAGCTTGTCCTTCAGCGGCTTCATGTCGCGCGGCAGCTTGTTCCATCCCATGTTCGCGAAGGCCAATTCCGGGCCGGCCGCAGGAGCGCCGCCGGGATTCGGATTATTGCCGACGCCGGGAAACTTCACGCCGGGCATGCCGACTCCCGGCATGCCGACTCCCGGCATCCCAACGCCCGGAGCGGGCATGATTTTTTTGCCAGGCTCGCCCATGGGGCCTCCCGCAAGTTCATCGACGGGCGCCGGTTCGATCCCCTTGAGCCCCGCCTTGGGATATTTGCCGAACGCCAACTGCGGCAGCGGCGAGACCAGACCCGGATGGACGTACATCGCGTATTCCTGGATCGAAGTCGTGTCGTAGATCGTCTCGCGAAGCACTTCCTTGATCGCCTTCGACATCTCGATCTTGTTCTTGACCGGATCGGTGGCGAGGATTCGCGTCCACGGCGTCGTCTTGCCGTCCGCCATGACTTCGCAGCGTTCGACGTTGATCCCCTGGAACTTGGGAAGCAGGTCGCGATTCATCGGCGAGAACAGATCGCTCAGCGACATGTTCAACGACTGAGCGTAGAGCGTGACTTGGTCTTTCAACGGGAAGGTGGCCGAGACGATGTTCATGCGGATCGGCTTGGCGATTACCGCGGGCTTCACCGAGCCTTTGGCCCCCGCCATGCCCCCGATTCCGGGGCCCATCGGCGGTTGGCCGACCGCTCCGGCTCCTTCCTTCGCCTCGGAGACGATCGTCAGGCCGTTCTTGGCGGTGTCGATCTCGTAGGCGAAATACAGGCCTCGAACGTAATCGATTTTCATCGCGTCTTCGCCGGCGAGCGCGGGGCGAACCGGCAGCACCGGCGGATTCATCCGCTTCTTCTTCGGCACGTCGGGCAGATAGGTGAACGGCGTGACCGCGAAAGTGGATAGCCGCATCGGCCAAGGTTCCTTCCCGCTGGTCACGTCGACTTTGATCGTCAGATCTTCCTCGGACGGCTGAGCCGTTTGCACTTTGCTGCGGATGCCGTTCGCGGTCGATTTGAGCGTCGTGACATGGGCGGAGGCGGATTGGCCCATGGCGGACATGGCGCCCAATCCGACGAGCAGCGCCATGATCGCGAGGCAAACGCCCAGGCCGAGCTTTTCCCCTTTGTCGAAGAGGAACGATTTGACCTTCGAAAGATCGGGCTTCTTAGCCATGACACGTCCCTTAAGCGGAAAGGTGAATCTGGTTCGTTTCCCTTAGTTCTTCATCGGCATGGGCGGCGGGGTGTTCGGAGCCCCCGCGGCAGGCGGACCTCCGGCGGCAGGCGGACCTCCGGCGGCAGGCGGAGCCCCCGCGGCGGGCGTTCCAGGAACCTCGACCCCCTTCTTGGGATAGCGCTCGTAAATGGTGATGAATCCGTAGATCACCATCTCGAAGTTCGACTCCAATTCGTCCGACCCGCCGGCATTGGGATCGTTCGGCTGCCCAGGCTGACCCGGGATCATGGGGCGAGGGCCGATCGGGGGCATCATGGGGATTTCGCCAGGTCCGGCAACCGGGCCCCCCAGGGGATTAACGCCCCCCTGCTGCACGATGGGCCGCATGCTGCCCGGATAATGGTTCAGCAGCACTTGAGTGGTGAGGAACCGGTACTTCGAATTGTTGAACGCCGCCTGCACGCGATCCAGGTGATCCTGATCCACGATCATCGAGACGGCAAGCGGCAGTCGCCGATACTGTTCGTTCACTTCGACATAGCGCTTCGGATTGAAACCATTCGGCGTCAGCGCGACGCCTGCCAAGCCGCCGGCTTCGCCGCCGATACCGGGGACGCCCGGACCCATGCCTGGAGGCATTCCGCCAGGAGGCATTCCGCCCGGGGGCATACCCCCCGGAGCAACCTCTTTATTCGCGGCTGCCGGATCCGGGGGGGCCTCGCGGTACATCTTGAGCGGCGTGCCCGCGTGCCGATGCCCGAGCGCGTCGGGAACGCCGAATACGACGTTGTCGATGCGTTTCACGGCCGCCGTGTCCCATGTCAGCACCTGCTCGACGGAGTAAATGCCTGTACGCGGGATTTTCGGCAGATCGATCACGACCGTGCGCTGAACGTTCGGGTTCTTGGTCAGCGGGTCGTTGGGCTCCAATGGTTCTCCGCCGACCAGCACCTTCTCGGCGTCGAACGACTTGTGGAATTTGATTTTGAACGTGACGTCGAGCCGCTGGCGTCGGTTTTGCCGGTTCTTGATGGTCACTTCCAGCTTGTCCGACAGCAGCAGCTTCATGTCGAGTTCGAAGTAAGCATTGGTGAAATGGAAGCCCTTGTTGAGCCCCTCGCCCCCCTTACCTTCGCATTTCCCGACGTAGTCGTTGGCGAGGCGGACCATGCGATAAACTTCGCGCTGAATCCACAGGTCTTCTTGGGCGAGCCAGGCTTCCTCGGAGATGTCGAAGTCGAGTTTCCATTCGTCCGGCTTGAACGCGAGGAAGGTCGTCTTCGCGATCGGAAGGTCCCCCTTGTAGGCGGGCGTCCAGCCTTTGAACTGCACGACCCCTTCGCCTGAAGCGAGAAGCGGCTCGACGCTTTCGATGACGGGGCTCACCTGCTTCAGGTAGGCCGGAGCGTAAGTCGCGCGCTGCTCGGTGTCGGTGAGCTTGTCGTAGAAGAAGCGGCTGGAATAGTAGGTCACCGCGACCATTTGATTGCGGGGGATCTCGTTGAAGAAGCCGCTGCGCCCCTTGAGATCGATGCGAAACTCGGGCGTGCGGTAGAACTTCTCGACCTTGTTGTCCTTGCCGCGAACAAGCACCCAATCCTTGTAAAGGTCCGCCACCGTACCATGATAAAGGTTCGGCGTGTTGGCGGGTCCGTCCTTGTTTTCCCCATCGGCGGGCGCAGCGGGAGCATCGAGTACCGTCATGCTCACGGCGAATTTGCCGTTGCTGAAGTTGTAGATTTCTTCCACACGGTCAGGCCATGTGAAAAGCGGCTCTTGACCTTGATAATTCGTCTGCCAGGCGGTGACTTCCGCCTTCTTAAGCTTCTCCGCTTGTTCCTGAAGCTTCAGGTTCGTTTCGTCGTTGGAGACCAAACCTGGTGCATTCGTTTTCTCGGCCGCCTTGATCTTCTTGAGTTCCGCGCCGATCGCTCCGCTGACGACGGTATAAAGGACCAGGTAAACACCAAACGTCAAGGCGATGGGGACGATCAGCAGGAACCAAAACTTCTGTTTCTTGATTACGTCTTTATTGAACTTCATGGCAATGATCCGAGGGCATTCGCGAGGGATTTCCGGCCGCTAGGTTTGTCGTCAGACCCACATGCGGGTCCTGCGAGGCGATCTACTTTTTCGCCTCTTCCGTCTTCGCCTCTTCAAGGCCGGGAGCGGGTTCCTTCCAGATGAATAGGAGCACAAACTCCCAGCGCGGCGTCTTGGCGACAGCGCCCGCAACCGGGGCGGCTTCCTTCTTGCCGGGCTCCTTGGGATCCAACATCGGCGGCGGCATTTCACGGGGCCCAGGCATTACCACGCCCGGACCGCCTCCAAGCCCCTCTTTGCCGCCGGCGCGAATGGCCGCGCCCGCTCCCTCGCCCAACGGACGCCAACCTGCCCGCGCCGCGGCATTGGGACCGGCAGCGGCCGGCTCCCCGGCAACGCCCGGCACGGCCGGAGCGGCGCCTGGGGGCATGCCGGGAGCGGCCGCTGGATCTCCAGCCCCGCCTGCTGCGGCCCCGGCGGGCGTCAGCAGCCTCGGCACGTAACTCGTCGCGATGTGCTGGAACGTTCCCGGAGTCGGATTGGTTACCTTCTCGTTTTTGTAGATGAACAGAAAGCTGATGTTCTTGCGGGCGACTTCGGTCATTTCCTTCGTCAACTTGCTCCCGACCTTCTCGGGAAACATCAGGTTTTCCTTGAGCGTGTTGTCGATGAACTCTTCGCCATCCTTGTGATAGGTGTAACCACGCACCTCCACGACCCAGCACTTCTGCGGGATCTTATCCTTGCCTTCGTCCTTCGTCGCGACGTCCACAACGGTCTGCTTTTCCTGGAAGGTCATCGCACGCAATACCGGCGTGTCCTTCTGGATGTTCTTGAAGTAGCTCGGCACATCCTCCGTGTACATCGCCGAGATGCCTTCGACGCTGATCTGAATCAGGTTCTTCTTGATGACTTCCTCAGCCTCGGCAACCGCAAGAGGGTCGGCGTTCGGGTCCGGCTTCGCATAGCGCTTCTTCTCGAGCATCATGAATGCCTTGCGAGCATCCGCCGTGTCGTATTGCTTCTTCACGCGGACATTGCGCTCGGAAAGCTCAGTAAGCCGTTCGCCATTCGGCAACGGCAGAGCCAAGTTGACGTACTCCGTCATCAGCTGCCAGTTGAATCGCTCTTCGACTCCGCCCTGCAGCCGGCGGATGACTTCTTCGCTTTTGCGCATCTCATCGAGGATCGCCGTGCGTTTGGCGGCGAGGCTGTCCGCGGCCGCCTTCTCCGTCTCTATTTCCTTGATCGCCTGCTTGATCGCGGGATTGCTCACGGCGCTATGGGCCACGCTCTGGAAATAGGTGAGGCAGACAGCCGCCAGCAACAGTGCGGCCGCAGCCATCACCGCCCACGGTTTCTTGCCGCGGACGATCCGTTCCATGCGCACTTCGTAAGGCAGCAGGTTGGTTTGCAGGCGGGTCTTCTTCAGACCCTGCAAAGCCAGCCCGTAAGCGGCGGCGAAGCTCATCACATTTTCGGCGAACTGCGGGGCCGCCGTCACTTCGTCCCCCGCGATCCGCTCGAACGACGCGACTTTGCGCACTTCCAGCTGCAGCTTCTCCTGCAAATACTTTTGCAGGCCCGGCAGGCGGAACGCGTTCCCGAGGCCGACCATGTACTGAATTTCGGCATCGCGGTGGGTGTTGGTGAAATACCCGAGCGAGCGCTGCACTTCGCCGACGAAGTCGTTCAGCACCGTGCGGAGCGATGCGAGGATTTTCTTGAGGTCGGGCGACTTGGCGGCGTTTCGCTTGAGATGCTCGGCTTTGGCGAAGGTGAGCTTCAGATCCTTCGTGAGAGCGCGAGTAAAATGGTTGCCGCCGAGCGGAATCGGGCGCTGCCAGATGATTCTGCCGCCGTCGGTGATGACGAGGTTGCTGTTGTCGGTGCCGATATCAAGAGCGACGATGCACTGCTTTTCGCTGGTCGTTTTCCCTTCGCCTGCGGCATCCGCATCCTGGCCGAGCAGGTCGAAAGCGACATAGTTGCAAAGGGCGAGAGGCGTCATCTGCACGATGTGGACTTCGACGTTCACTTCCTTGAACTGCGTGAGCGCCCGAAACACCATGTCCCGCTTGATGGCGAAGAGGCCGATCTCGGTTTCAAGCGCGAGGCCGTCCGTCACTTCGCCGGAGCCGATCTTCTGAAAGTCCCAGACGACTTCCTCAAGCGGGAAGGGAATCTGTTGCTTCGCCTCGAATTTGACGATGTCCGCAATCTTCTTCTCTTCCACCGGCGGCAGCTTCACGAAGCGGGCGAGACCGCTTTGCCCGGGGATGGAGATGACGACCATGTCCCCCTTGAGAGTGTTGCGCGAGAGGAATTGCTGAAGGGCTTCGCGCGTGAGCTGGTCGGGGTCGGCATCGGGTTGGCTAAGGATCTTGGGATGCTCGATGTAGTCGAACGCGGTCGCTTTGATCTCGCCGTCGACGAGTTGGAGTCGGACGGCCTTCAGGGCACACTGGCCCAAATCAATACCCCAGACGCCTGGTTGGGGAGCCGCCATAACGCTATCTCCGAGTGAGGTGCGAACGAACGGGGCAAACGGACCAAAGATGGGATTCTGCCGCTGTCATCCTCATCAAGGATATCGACGCGGAGCATGCTTTGTCAACAACGCCCGTGCGCAAAGTCGTCGATATTGCTAGGTTTGCGTCCGCTAAAGGCATGTCTGCCGCTTGCGGCTTAGCGATTTCGCCAAGCCGCAAGCGGCAGAGAGCGCTCACATCGATCGCACGCCGTTTGAATCCCTTTCCTTGGCTGCTAAACTAGGGGTACGTCAGCCCCTGTCCTAGCGGTTGCCGCACGGATGTGCCCATGCTTGTCGATGAGTTCGAACCCGAAGCCCGCGATGCGGCCCTGCAGGTCTACCTGTTGGGGTCGCTCGATTTCGATGCCGCGCTCCTCTTGCAGCGCCGTCTGCATTACGACGTTTCGGGCGACCGCAGCCAGGCGGCCCTGATTCTCTGTGAACATTCGCCCATCATTACGGTTGGCAGACAGGGGAGCCGAACGCATCTGCGTTTCGACGTGGAGGATTATGCCCATCGCGGGCTCCCTTCCCGATGGGTCACTCGCGGCGGCGGATGTTGGCTGCACCTGCCGGGTCAACTTGCAGTCTATCCGATTTTGCCGTTGGATCGCATGCGTCTGACGATCCCCGAGTATCTGCAGCGATTCGCCGACGTGTTCGTCCGCACGCTCGACGATTTCAGCGTCCGCTCCGCGGTCCATGTCGGCGAAGGGGGCGTCTGGGTAGGCCAGCGCCCGATCGCGGCCCTGGGCATCGCCGTGCGGTCGCAGGTGACGATGCATGGCGCTTGCTTCAATGTGAATCCGGATCTCGTGCCGTTTCGACGAGTGCGCAGCATGCCGAATTCCGAGGATCCCATGTCGTCGCTGGAACGCGAACGCCGCGGCCCGATCCGCCCTGCCCTCGTTCGCGAACGGCTCATCGAGCACTTCCAGAACGTATTCGGCTTCCGCGAAAGCGTTGCGTTTTCCGAACACCCGCTGATACGGGAACAGACGCGGCGACTGGTGCCCGCATAAGAAGGTTCCCAAGCCCAGGGGCGAGCGCAGCGAGCTCCTGGGTTCCGTTCGCATGAACCCAGGAGTTCGCTGCGCTCGCCCCTGGGCTTGGGCTTGGAGAGAAAACATGTCGATGCTTTCGTTGCCGCTGGCGCCTTCCGAGCCCGTGCAAGAGCCGAAGCGTCGTTTGCCCTCGTGGCTGAAACGGCCGCTGCCGGTGGGCAACGAGAACTTCTTCACGCAAAATCTGCTGAGCGAGTTGAAGCTCGAAACCGTCTGCGAAAACGCCCGCTGCCCCAATCGCCCCGAATGCTACTCGCGACGCACCGCCACCTTCATGATCATGGGGAACGTCTGCACCCGCCCCTGCGGCTTCTGCAGCGTGCCTCGCGGCGAGCCCGAAGCGCTCGAAACGGATGAACCCGAGCGCGTGGCCGAGGCTTCTTATCGCCTGGGACTCAAGCATGTCGTCATCACATCGGTTACTCGCGATGACCTGCCGGACGGCGGGGCCGAACATTTTCGGCGCTGCGTGGTTGCCGTGCGAGAGCGAACCGGTGCGGTCGTCGAGGTGCTCACGCCCGATTTCATGGGGGACAAGGCCGCCATCGATTGCGTGCTGTCGTCTCGCCCGGAAGTCTTCAATCACAACACCGAGACCGTGCCTCGCTTCTACAAGAAAGTCCGTGGCCGAGCCGACTATCAGCGAACGCTCGATCTGCTCGCCTACGTGAAAAAGCAATCGCCCGAAACGACGACGAAGACGGGCTTGATGCTTGGCCTGGGCGAGACGCGCGAAGAATTGCTTGAAGTGCTCGCCGACATTCGCCGCACGAATTGCGACATGCTCACGCTGGGCCAGTACCTGACGCCGACCCTGAAGCATGTGCCGGTTGTCCGTTATCTGCCGCCAGCCGAGTTCGACGAACTGAAGGTCCTCGCCCAAAAGCTCGGCTTTAAGCACGTTTCCAGCGGCCCGTTCGTCCGATCCAGCTATCACGCGGACGAACAAATCCATGCGTAGGCCCGTGACGATGCCCGACTTCGGCGTGGACGGAGCCAAGGTCAGCGTCTGGTTCGTCCGCCTCGGCGAGCGCCTTCGAGAAGGGGAGCGGCTGGTCGAAATCCTCGCAGGGGCCGCCGCCATCGACGTACCCGCTCCCGCCGACGGCATCCTGGTCGAGCGACTTGTTGAGATCGACCATCCGGTGACGCCAGGCCAGACGTTGGGTTTCGTCGATGATGCGCTGTAAGTGAGTTGCGGCGAGCAGCCGCTGTTAGGCGGCTGGTATAGCATCACGCACAAGTCTCGTCATCCACAGACGGTTTCATGTTTAGAAACCGTCTGAGTATCACGAGACTTGTGCGCGATGCTATACCAGCCGCCTAACAGCGGCTGCTCGCCAAACAGACCACGTCACTTCCGAACGCCCAATTGCCGGCCGACGATTTCGGGCAAGTACTTCACCGGCAGCGTCCCGTGCGACAGCACGGCTTCGTGGAAGGCGCCAAGCTCGAACTTCTCCTTCAGTTCATTCTGCATCTGCCGACGCAATCGCTGAAACGCCATGCGGCCCACGAAGTAGGTCGACAGCTGCGCGGAGCTTTGCTTGGCGCGGATCACCTTGAGCACCGCTTCGCCTTCCGATTGATATGCCCGCGTCACCAGCAGATGCATGGCTTCCTCGTCGGTCATGTCCGTGCAGTGCATTCGGTAATCGAGAATCGCATTGGCGACGGCCCGCAGGTACCACTTGAGTTGGTTCAGGCGAAACGCAAGTTCGTCGCCGCCGAAGCCCTCGTCGGCCATCACGCCTTCGGTGTACACCGCCCAGCCCTCGGCGAAGACGCCGGACCAGAGAACCTTGCGGATCAGCGAGGGATGCCGGTTCGAGTATTCGAGCTGCACGTAATGGCCTGGATACGCCTCATGAATCGTGAGGATCTGCAGCATGTGTCGGTTGTATTCGCGCATGAAGCTTTTCGTTCGCTTCGCGTCCCATTCGCGCGGCGGCGGGCTGATCGCGTAATAGCTCGCCGACTTTGGATCCAGCGGCGGAGCGGGATTCAGATACGCGATCGAATTGCCTCGCTGAAATTCAGGCATCTCCACGATCCGGCAACGGTCCGGCTCGGGCAGCGTCAGTATCTTTTTCTCGCGGATGAAATTCTTGATCTTCCCCGCCATCGTCGTCGCATCCTTGACCAAGTCTTCCGGCTTGCCATGCTCGTCGCTGACGACGTCGAGCACTTTCTTGATCACCAACCGTTTGCCATTGGCATCGTCCGGCGGCATCGGCTGCTTGGGAAAATGCTTGTGCCAGAGTTGGCGAGCGATCACATACATCTCGCCTTCCACTCGATCCATCTCGGCTTCCGCATCGGCGAGCACCTGGGCCGCGTTCACGCCGGCATCCAGTTCGAGTTGCAGCTTCTGATCGAACTTTTCCTTACCCAGCCGCCATTCGCCCTTCGCGTTCGGAAGCACCTCGGTTTCGAGAAACTTTTGATACTCCTTGAGCACCGGCACCACCTTGTCGGCAGCGGGCTTCAAGGTGCTCAGCATCGGCGTCTCTTCCGCGAGTTCGTAAATGCTGCTCTCGTAAAATGCGATGGCGCCCTTGTTCTGCTTGATCGCCGTCTCAAGGACCACCTTCGGCGGATTCTTGAGCGTCTTCTTCGCGACCTCGATCGCCTTGGGAATCTGCCGAATGCGCTCGGCCGCATTGCGAAGGTTGACCGGCTTCGGCTCGGTCGATTGCGACAGCAGCAGATACACGCTCTCCGTCGCGAGATCGTTGTAGACGCGCGGATCATCCTCATAGGGCCGAGTGTTTTCGATCAGCCAAAGGTCGCGTTTCAGGCTGTGGCGGAAGATTTCGAAATCGATCTGACCGGAGCGCGAAAGCTTTTCGTAACTCACCAGCTTCGGCAACTCGTCGAACATCTTCTGCGTCCGCGCCTTCCCCGCCGCTCGGGCCTCGGCGGAGACGTCGTCCAGCAGATGATCGAAGCGGTGGTCGCCGTTGCGCGTCGCCTCGAGCGGACGTTTCTTGAACTCCTCGTCGAGATACGTCTTGAAAACGGTTTCGAGCTTTTTGTCCTCGGCATTCGGTTCGTCCGCGCGAGTCGCGGAGATGAAGGAAAAAGAGACCAGGAAGGACGCGAGCCAGCGATGCATGAGAACTCCCAGGCGGAGCGAATTTGCGAAGGGGCGGATCACGACCTATGTTTCTCTACCCGAAACGGAAGGAAAGGTCATGCGAAATCGCATCGGCGCCCTGATTCTCGCTCTCCTGATGGTTCCCGCCGCGGAAACCCATGCGGCCTGACGCCGCGGCGTCCCTTGCGGACCTGAAGGAGCGGTCGCTCCCAACTCAACGCCTGAACAGCAGCGCACCGGGAGCTTAATGACGGGCATCATCCTTGGTGGCGGAGCACTCACGCTTTTGCTCAGCGCCGCGAAGGTTGCTTTAGATATGGCCGCGTATCGGCAAACAATGGATCGGCCGAAAAAGCCGTGGGAACGCGAACCGGATCATCTCACGGGGTCGCACTAATGCGCATTCACGCGAGCCATGGCGATTCGGTTCTTTAGGCCAAGGGCGCAGAACAGCACACTGCTACCTTGAGGCAGTCGGCTAAGCTTAGCTTGGAGGTTGTTTCGAAACCCCAGTCTTCCGCTTGCGGCTTAGCGTTCGGAGAAAGCCCTCATCTCGCTAAGCCGCAAGCGGGAACGCGCAAAGACCTTTTCGAAACAATTTCTCAGCTTAGCGGCAGATCATTGACTTCGCGAGTTGATCGACTTCGAACCGCAAACCTGCAAGTTTGGATTCCGCTTCGCCGATTGCATTTCGGTCGCCGGCTTGTTCCAGTTCTTCAGCGATTTGTCGGGCGGAAGTCGCGCCGATGCTTGCGAACGATCGATGCAGGCGGTTGGCCGCGATCTGCAGAGCGGCGCCGTCGCGGCGTTTTGCCGCCCCGGTCAAATCGGCCAAGTGTCCCTGCCATTGAGTGGATAAGGATCGAGCCAGGTGGGGGACTAGATCCCGGTTTCCATCCGCTCGCTGAAGAAGCAACCGTACATCGAATGCATAGGGATATCCATTGCAACCCTTTGCAGGTCCGCTATGGGAGTTACCGCTGCACTCAGGCGTTTTGGGGGCCGCTTCTGCGACGTTGCAGATTGCGAGCTTTTTTCGCTCGAATGATTTCGGGTTGACGATGGCGTTCATGCCGACTTCCGTTCGCGTTTGGAAATGCCTGCTTCGCAACGACTCCGCACGGTCCGTTTGGCCGTATCGCGCGCGACAACCGAACCAACCATAGGTCACGTTTTCCCGGCGCGCCGATATTTCCTGTTCTGACGCTGTTCGGCGAAAAGTTGCTCACTCGGAAACAATTGCGATGAGTCAAGCGATTGAGGAAGTTATGCCGCGCGCCGAGTTTCTGGCCTATAGTCGATAAGTGCGATTTCCCCTTGTCGGTTGCAGGTTGAACTTCCCCGGTGAACTCATGATCGCCACGCAGAGACTGAACATGCTGCAAGGTTGCAAGAGTAATCATGTATGCAACATCCTCGTCGTCGAGGACAGTGCGACTCAAGCTCACCATGTTCGCAACATCCTCGCGTCAGATTCAATCAAGGTCGAAATCGCTTCGGATGCGGAAGAAGGTTTAGCGCTCGCCACCGCGATCCCCTTCGATCTCGTCATCGCGGACATCGGGTTGCCGGGCATGTCGGGAATCGAGCTTTGCGAGTTGCTGAAAAGCGATTTGCGAGAACACGATGTGCCCGTGATCCTCATGACCTCGCTGTCCGACCCGATGAACATCATTCGAGGCTTGGAGTGCGGCGCCGACAACTTCATCCCCAAGCCGTATGACGCCGAGAATTTGGTCGCCAGAGTGCGCACGATCCTTCGCAAGAAGACGACTCGCAACAAAAACAGCCGCGAAGCAGGGGTCGAGGTGGTGTTTCAGGGGAAGACGCTAACCATCAATTCCGACAAAGAGCAGATCGTCGATCTGCTGATTGCGACGTTCGAAGACATCGCGCGCACCAACCGCGAACTGCAAACCAGCAAGGCGGAGTTGGCGACGGCGAAGCGGAAGGTCGATGAGCACGCGCGGAAACTGGAGGATCTGGTCCGCGCCGCCGAGGACAAGCGAAACCGGGCGGAGCAAGCGCTCGTGGAGAGCGAACGACGCTATCGCCGGCTTGTCGAGTTTTCGCCGGACGCCATTTTCATCAACCAGGCCAATCGGATCGTGTTCGCCAACAAGCCATACTTGCAATTAGTGGGGGCGGTGTCCCTGGACGAAGTGCTGGGCCGACCGGTGTTGGCGTTCGTTCATCCGGACTACCACGCGAAGATGGCGGAACGGGTGCGCCACCTGGAATCCGGGCGACCGGTTCCGCTTAGCGAAGAAAAAATCGTCCGGCTCGACGGCAAAGTCGTGGACGTCGAGATCAGCGCATCTCCATTTCAGGATGACGGCGTGCTGGCGGTCCAGATGGTCTGCCGGGATATTTCGAGCCGCAAAGCCCTTGAGGCGCAGTTCTACCAATCGCAAAAAATGGAGGCGGTGGGCAAGCTCGCGGGGGGCATCGCCCACGATTTCAACAACCTGCTCACCGTCATCCTCGGCTTCAGCGAATTCATTCTGATGCAGTTGAAAGACGGCGACCGGATCAAGGACCACGTTCGCGATATTCACAAAGCAGGCGAGCGGGCCGCGCACCTCACCAAACAATTGCTGGCATTCAGCCGCAAGGCCGTGATCGAGCCGAAGATTCTGGACTTGAACTCGCTCGTCGAAAATATGGAGTCCATGCTCAAGAGATTGATCGGCGAGGACATCGACCTCTCGGCCGAGCTGTCGCCGACGCTTGGGAAGATCAAAGCGGACGCGGGACAGATCGAGCAAGTGATCATGAACCTCGCGGTGAATGGCCGGGACGCGATGCCGAAGGGCGGAAAACTCACGATTAGGACGTCCGACGTGGCCATCGACGCGAACTACGCCGCCACGCACCCCAGCATTATGCCTGGCCGCTTCGTGATGCTGTCGATCACGGACACGGGTTGCGGCATGAGCGACGAGGTGAAGAACCATATCTTCGAGCCGTTTTTCACGACCAAGGGGCCGGGCAACGGAACCGGGCTGGGGTTGGCGACCGTCTACGGCATCGTGACCCAGTGCGGCGGTCATTGCGAGGTCGATACCGAACAGGAGCGTGGCACCACGTTTAGGATTTACCTTCCCGCGGCGGACGCGCCTGAATCTTCAAGCGATTCCATACACGGCGGCAGAGTTCTACCCTGCGGCAAGGAAACGATCTTACTGGTGGAAGACGAAGACGAGGTGCGATGCATTACGAAAATGATGCTGCAAGCACTGCACTACACCGTGCTCGAAGCGCGAAGCGGAAATGAGGCGATTGGACTGTGCGAGAGCCATGGAAGCCGCATCGATCTGCTCATCACCGATGTCGTCATGCCCGAGATGGGAGGCCAGCAGGTAGCCGAACTCGTCTCCGCACGGCGGCGGGGGATCAAGACGCTGTTTCTTTCGGGCTATGCAGACGACGCAGTCGTTCGCCACGGCGTGCTGACGTCGGAAGCGGCATTCCTTCAAAAGCCGTTCGCCCAGATAGGCCTCGCGAACAAAGTCCGAGAAGTGTTGGACCAAATGCGCCATGTTTGACCGTCAGACAGCGAATGCGCGTCTGCTCCCCTCTCCCTCCGGGAGAGGGGCCGGGGGTAAGGGCAGAACAGCAAAACTAGGAGGCGCGCGGTTCAATGCGTGCAAAGACACCCCCAGCCCCTCTCCCGGCTCTCCCGGGCTCTCCCGGAGGGAGAGGGGAGCAAACGCGCTTTCGCTCCCTGACGATCAATAGCCATCCACCCTAGCTGCTGGCGGCGTCGAGATTGGCCAAAGCGTGCTTGAGCCGTTCTATTTCGGTTTCCAGCGATTGATATGCTTCCGCTGCCTCGTTCAGGTCGCCGTCACGTCCCATCAGTTCCAATCGCAAGGCGGCCGACTCGACATGTGGGGCGGCAAAACAAGCGGCCGCCCCCTTGAGCGTGTGGGCCACTCGCTGCACTTTCGTGGGAATGTTGCGTTCGATTGCTTCCTGAAGCGCCGGCATGTTCTTGGCGGCTTCCTTCATGAAGATCGGCGCCATTTGCCGCAGCAAATCCTCCTTACCTCCAACCCGACTTACTGCGGCGTTCCAATCCATGACGCCATTCGTTTCCTCGCTCACGCTCTTGGAGCGGATCGCGGGTTCGGCTGGCAGCTCCAAACCTTCCACCAGCCCAAACAGAGCATTCGATTGAATTGGCTTGGTGAGGTAATGGTCCATGCCCGCTTGCAGACAGCGTTCGCGATCCCCTTTCATGGCATGCGCGGTCATGGCAATGATGGGGATGTGATTGCCGGTCGTTTTTTCGCGTTCGCGAATCCGTCTCGTCGCTTCGTAACCATCCAGTTCAGGCATTTGCACGTCCATCAGGACGAGGTCGAACGCTTCGCGTTCCAGAGCCTTCACGGCTTCATGCCCATTGCTGACCACCGCAACCGAATGGCCTCGCGATTCCAGCAGGCCGCAAGCGACTTGCTGGTTGACCAGTCCATCTTCGGCCAAAAGGATCCGCCGCCGACGCGGGGCAATCGCCTGGAATGCGTTCGTATCCGTCGATTGACTTTCGCGGAAACCCAGGGCTTGTGCGATCGCTTCATGCAAATCGGATTGCTTGACCGGTTTGATGAGATAGCGTGCGATGCCCAATTCATGGCAACGAGCCGAATTCTCCGAAAGCCCGGCCGAAGAGAGCATCACGAGCGTGCACTTCGCCAAACGAGGATCCTCGCGAATTCGCTCGGCCAGCTTGAAGCCGTCCATGTCCGGCATCATGACGTCGAGAAGCCCCAATGCGTACGACTCGCCGCGCGCGGCTGCGGCCCGCATGATCGATAATGCCTCGGCTCCGCTCGCCGCCAGCGTCGGCCGCATTCCCCAAAGAGTCGCCACTTCCTCAAGAATGCGGCGGTTCGTGTCGTTGTCGTCCACCACGAGGACGCGAAGGTCCGAGAACCATTCCAGCTTGCGTTGCGACTTCGCCCGAGCCCCTTGGGGAATCCCGAAGGACGCGGTGAAATGGAACCTGCTTCCGTCGCCCGCTTCGCTCTCGACCCACAGCTCGCCCTCCATGAGCTTCACGAGCTGCATCGAGATCGTCAAACCCAGGCCGGTGCCGCCGTATCGGCGCGTCGTGGACGCATCGACCTGGGTGAATGCTTCGAAGATCTGGCGCTGCTTCTCCGCGGGAATGCCGATGCCGGTGTCGCTGACGGTGAAGTGCAGTTTGGCTTGCCGGTCGTCGCTGGAATCGACGGCGACGTCCACGGCGACTTCGCCGCGGTCGGTGAATTTCAGGGCATTGCCCACGAGGTTGACGATGACTTGCCGCAATCGCCCCGGATCGCCCATGAGGACGTCGGGGACATTGGGCGGGACGCGATACGTCAATTCCAGGCGTTTTTCCGCTGCCCGCAGACCAAGCGTGTGCATCGCATCGCCCAGGCAATCGCGGAGCGGAAACTCGATCGTTTCCAGTTCGAGCTTGCCGGCTTCCACCTTGGAGAAATCGAGGATGTCGTTGAGCAGGCGCAGGAGGGAGTCCGCGGACTGCGTGACGATGTTCAGATATTCGCGCTGCTGATGCGTGAGCGAGGTCTGCAGAGCCAGCTCCGCCATGCCCATGATGCCGTTCATGGGCGTGCGGATTTCATGGCTCATGTTCGCCAGGAAATCCCCCTTCGCGCGGTTCGCCTTCTCCGCGGTTTCCTTGGCAAGACGCAACTCATCTTCGGATCGACGCAATTCCGCGGCGGTGCGTTCGAGTTCGGCGTTCGAGACCGCAAGGTCCTGAGCGCGTGCCTCGGCAGCAGCCGTGCGTTCCGCGACGCGCCGCTCCAAGGTTTCGTTCAATTGACTCAGCGCGGCAAAGCCTTCGGCATTTTCGAGGGCCGCGCCGGCGATGGCGGCGATGAACTCCGCCAGGCGTTCTTCGTCCGCCGCGAACAAGCCGGTGACATGGCGATGATCCACATAGAAGCAGCCCGCCGGCTTCCCTCGCACGAAGATCGGGGCGCACAGCGCGGAGCGTACGCCGGCAAGCAAGGCGCCTTCTTCCTCGCCTTGGCCTTCATTGAAAACGACGACCCGCCCCGCGGATATGGCGCGATGGGCCATGGCGCGGCTGGACTCCGCCTCGATCTCCCCCGAGACCATCGCGAGATTCTCGGCCGCGTCGTCGTCCTGAAGTTGAAGCAATTGGCAGCGCTCGCCCCGGAGCAGCCGCAAAGCCGCCTCGCGCACTTCCTTGAAGATGTCTTTCCGCGAAAGAGCCGAAGCAATGCGGCGGCCGGCGTCCAACACCGTGTCGAATCGATCGACGAGAGATAGGGTGGCGGTTTTGGTAGGGGTGAGTTGAGGTCTCGAGGCCTCATCGAGGGCGAAGTCGGCCCCCATCGCACGAAGCGCCTGTCGCGCGAATGCCAGATCTTGATCCGCGTCCGGCCAGCCAAGTTCGGCCCCAATGCGACCTCTAACCAAGAGAGTCTGCGCATGTTCGAAACAGGCATTCTGCCGGTCTGCTACCGCAAGGCTTTCATCCAGGTATTGGCGTGCCCGCCGCGTGGAGCCCTGCATGGCGGCGATAAGGCCGGACTCACGCAGTGCGTGCGGCAGATCGTTTTGGAATGTGCGGGCAATCTTGAGAGCCTTCTTCGCTACCTTTCGCGCGCGTTCGAGAAGCGTCGCTCGCAGTGCCGGCGTCCAGTTCGATGCCTTTTCCGCCAATCGCCGCAGAGCCGACGCATGCCAGGAAACCAGCGGTTGGGTCCAGGCGTTTCTCACCCCCTTGCGTTCGGTGAACTGATGAGCTTTTTCGAAGACGACTGCAGCTTCCTCGACGCGGTCGAGCATGAATAGCCGGACGCCGGCGGCCAATTGCACCTGGGCACTTCCCTGCACGTCTTCGCGAGGGCGTTCCACTTCTGTTTGCAACGCGTCCGCATCGACCTGTCCGCCGGAAGCGCGGACCCAGACGTCGAAGCAAATCCCCGAAGCCTGAATGTCGCCGAGTTCGATGCCCGATTGAAAAACGCGCCGGGCCTCGGCAATGGCGCCGGCAAGATCGCCGAGACGGTACAGACTGTTGGAAGTGTGGTAACGCGCGATATTGACTTCCCAGATGTCTCCCGTTCGCTCCAGAAGCCGAACCGCTTCGCGGCATTTCTCAATGCACTCCTCGAAGCGCGATGCCACGAACAGCACCAACCCGTTGAAGTGAAGGGACTGCCCCTGTCCCCAAAGGTCGCCCAGCGACTTGCAAATGGCATTGGCCTTTTGCGCGTAGGTGATGCCGCGGCTGAAGTAAGGAACGAGGCTCATCACGGGAGCATGAGTCGAGTAGGCCTGAGCCAGTTCGAGCGACGGCTGGTATCGCTCCGCCAAATTCATGCCGCGCAAGTGCGTCCACAAACAGGGAATTTGACCGTGACCGAACCAATAGGCGTAGGTCAGTCGGTTATGCAGTCGAAGGGTGAGCCGTTCCTTTTCCAATCCCTCGAGCGATTGGCGGGCCAGAAACCATTTGGGCTTTAGGGTGTGGAAAGCTTGCACGACCCCTTCGCGAAGCAGTTGCCATATGACGGAGACGGACCTTTTCGGCACATTGTTGCCGAGCAGTTTCAGGGCGCGCTCAATGGCTTCGATCGCTGTTTTCATGTCGCCTTGTTTGAAGGCGAGTTCGCCAAGCTTGCCCTCGACCTGCGCCTTGGCGACATCCCCTACCGCCAACTCGACTGCGACCTTAGTCTTCCGGGCCGCCTCCTCATAGCGGCCGCGCAGCATGAGAACATCGCCAAGGCCCTCGAATATTTGGTAACGGACGGCCTGCTCTTCCGGGGCGCCTCGCTCGGCGATGCGGTACTGCTCCTCGGCCAATTCCAACGCGTATCGGCTTCTTGCTTGCTCAGCGGCGACCAATGCAAATGGCAGAGCAAGGCCGCTCTCGCCGGCCGCGTCGAAGTGGTACGCCAACTCGAACACGCGATCCTTCGCGTGCGTTTCAAGGTCGATGGCGGCGCTCAAATGCAGTTCTTTGCGCTCGCCGTCGGTGAGTCGATGGAGCAGCGTTTCGCGGACTTTGTCGTGAATGAAGGTGCAGGGGCTCCCCTTCCCCTTCGCCCAAATCAGGTGGCGGCGGCATGCCTCCTGGAACGCGTCGATCGCTTGTTCCGAAGTTTGCTTGGCTAGTTTTGCCGCTGTAAAGAGATCGAAATCCTTCCCCAAGACAGCGCCAACCGTAAGCAAATCAATAGTCGTGGGCGGCAGCAGTTCGATACGCCGCGCCAAAAAGGCGGCAGCATGGCGCGACGACTGCACGTCGGCCATGGCCAAAGGTTCGACGCGCCAGCCGTTGGAGGCGGGCGTCAGTGCGCCGGTTTCGACAAGGCCGCGAAGGGCCGCCGCCGCCATAAAGGGACTGCCCTCGGCAAGCCACTCGATGACGTCGACCGCTTCGTCCGGAAGCGGCCCAGCCATCGACTCCACAAGCTTGCGGACGTAGACCGCCTGAAACGTCGGGAGTTTCAGGTGAGCGGACGCCTTAAGCAGCCGCAGCAAATGACCTGCTGGAACCTCTTCAGATCGGAAGGCGGCGACTACGAGTACGGAACGCTCCGAGGCCGTCGCCTGGCGCTGCCAGTAGGCGAGCACCTTCAGCGTCGATTGATCCGCCCATTGCGCATCGTCCAAAAGCACCAGCACGGGTCGATCCGGCGTGGCGAGGGCATCGAGGAGGTTAGCAAGCGATTGAATGCTTCGCGTTTCGCCGAAGGTCTCGGGCCCCAATTGGCTCACGGCATGTAGGCCAAAAAGATCAGCCAACTCGGGCAGCGCGGCGCAGACGGCGTCGAGTTGGTCGCCGAGCCGTGCCCGAATCCTTGCTCCTAGGTACGGTTCAAGGTGAACGGATGAAATCAATCCTGCCGCCACACCCGCCAAGATCTGAAAGGGGCGCTGGACGGCGTGCTCCAGGCCTTGGCCGCGCAGAATCCAGGCGCCTTGTTGAGTGCCTTGCGAAGCGAATTCAGCGAGGAGTCGCGTTTTCCCGCCGCCCGATTCGGCTTCGAGGAGCACGACTCCCCCCTGCCCCGCTTGCAGGTGCTCCAACTGCGTATGCAACACGGCCAACTCATGGCCGCGACCCACGAATGCCGGTTCGGTGAGCGTATGGCGTCGGTCTTGCAGACCAATAACCAGCGTCGGCTCGGATTCGCCCGATTCCAGCGCCTCGGCGATCATCGTAAGGTCCGCCACCACCGCATCCGCCGCTTGATATCGATCGCGCGGATCCTTGCGAAGCAATCGCTGGATCACCTCATCAAGAACTCGCGGCACCGATAGCCCAAGGCTTCGCAGTTCTGGAGCCTGTACCGTCAGGTGCTGGCGGAGAACCTCGCCGACGCTCGTGCCGACATAGGGCGGCCGACCCAGCAAGCACTCGTAAAGGACGATTCCCGCGGAGTACAGATCCGAACATTCGGTGACGTCGTGATCGAGGAGTCCTGCGCCCTCGGGCGACAAATACTGTGCGGTTCCCGCCCATTGTTCGCGGATTTCGGAATCCAAGTCGGCCGTACGTGCCAGTCCGAAATCAATCAGCGTCGCCTTGCATAAAGGCGCCGCATCCTCAACCATGACGTTGGCGGGTTTGACGTCGCGGTGCAGCACTCCTTGCACATGGGCGACGCCGAGCGATCGAAAGAGAACGCGACCGAGCGTGATTGCTTCGATGACGCTCAACGGCCCCTGTCGCAGTCGCGCCTGAAGCGTAATGCCCTGGACGAACGGCATGACGAGATAGAGTTGGTCGCCAGCGGAACCATGATCCAACAGTGGCGCGACCAGTTCGTTCTTGAGCTTCGCGAGAACCTGGATATCGTGATGAAGCCGCATCCGCGCTGTCGCGGAGAAAGAAGCGATCCCGGCGGTCTTGATGACCACGTCCGTTCGGTTCTTGGAATCCCTGGCCAGCAAGGTGGCCCCGTGGGGGCTGCGTTTCAACGCGCGCAGAACTTGGTAGCGGCCGCCGAATACGTTGCCGTCGGGCAACTCGACAGAAAAATCGGCGATGGAAGGCAGATTTTGCGCAGTCGTCGGCGTCATGCCGGTGTCTCCGGTTCGAATCGAGCGCGGGAATCCGCCTCGCCCCATCGTTTGCATGATTTCAACGACGCCTGCGGTTCCCGGCTATTAGGTTCCCGCCGCGTCGGCTGTCGGGAAGGCGACCTGCCCATGCTGCCGTCGAGGCTGCCTGGAGGCGATACCCTGCAACGTTGCGGTGATCAACGCGCGGTTGCGATTCACGAACCAGTGGTCGCCGTCCACGTGGATCATTTCGAAACCGCTGTTGGTATGTTGGGACCACTCCTCGATCTCATCGACGTAAACCACATCGTCTTGCCGCGCCGCAAATGCCGTGATGGGGCAACTCAAAGGCTCTATCGCTCGATACCGATAGCCCCTCAATAAGGGATAGTCGCGACGCATTCCAGGCAAGATCGCCTTGATCAGAGCGAGATCATCCACATAGCGCGACAAGGATATCAAATACTCCGCACTATTGTCCACCACCATCGACTTGAGAATGACTTCGCGGTTCTGCCAACGCTCGATCAGGTGAGGAGCAATGGTTCCGGTCACCACGAAATGCACCGGTTGGCAACCGTAGTCGCGCAGACCGTGAATAACTTCCCAGGCCATGATGCCGCCGTAGCTATGTCCCCAAACCACGATTGGCCGATCGAAAAACGGCAGCAACTGCGACACGATTTGATCCGCCAAGTGCTCCACTTTCTCCGCAACCGGCTCCGCCGCGCGATTTTCACGCCCCGGCGTCTGCACTGCCAAAATGTCGAATCCTGCGGGCGGATGCAGCAAAAAGTTCGTGAACAACGAGGCGCCCACGCCCATCGAATGAAAACAAATGAGCCGCATGGGCGCCTCCGCATCGCCGCGGCCGCGGATCAACCAGGGATTGAGAATCCGCACGCCATCCAGTTCCCCCAAGGCGAATTCGGAGGACGAGTCGGACTTTTCCTTCCTGCCGATCGTGTCGGCGGCGCCAGCGCTGTCGAGCTGCGCCAACAAGTCGCTTGCCAGCGTGGCGATGCTCGGACCCTTCAAAAGCTTGATCAGCGGCAATGTAACGTCGAGCAGGCGGGCGATCCAGATCTGCAAATCCGTCAGCATTAACGAATCGAGGCCGAGCACGTCGATCGACGCGGCCACATCGAGCTTCTCGGGTTGAGCATCCAGAATGCGAGCGAGCTTGGCCGTCAATTCTTGTTCGAGGCGGGCACGCCGCTCGGCCGGCGGAAGTTCCGTCAGCGTCGTACGCAGATTCGAGCTTTTGGGTCGGCTGCCGCGGGCGAGGGCGGCATCGCTCAGAACATCCATGAAACGCGCATCCCGAACGAGATGGGGGTAGGCGTGCCGGAAACGCGACCAATCGAATCGGCCCGTCACCCGCGCGACTGGCTGCTGAATGAGGACCGCTTCCATCTTGGCCAGGGCGTCCGCGAGGGACATGGCCATCAGGCCCTGACTGTCGAGCAAGCCGATGATGTCTTGGCCTTCGTTCACCGTGCGGGAAAGACCCGCGTATTGGCCCATCACGCCGAGATTGATCGCGGAAGCCGCGAGTCCGCGTTGCCGGCGGAGGTGCGCCAGCGCGTCTTCGAAGAAGTTGGCGGCAGCGTAGTTCACTTGGCCGTAGAAACCGAGGGCGGACGAGATCGACGAGAGCATCACGAAGAAATCGAGGCTCGCTCCTGCGCGAACGGTTTCCTCATGCAGGTTCCAGGCGCCTTGCGCCTTGGGACGAAACACGCGCTCGAAGCGGGCCATGTTCATGGCTGGGAGCGAGGCGTCGTCCATCACCGCGGCGCCGTGGATCACGCCGGCGAGCGGCGGCATCTCTGCCTGGATGCGTTCAATGAGTTTGCGGACGGCATTCGCATCACCCACATCCGCCTGAGCGAGTTCGACGATCGCGCCCTGAGCAATCATCGCCTCGACGGTTGCTCGGTCTTCGTCCGTCTTGCAACCGCTACGGCTGAGCAAAACGAAATGGCGTGCCCCTCGCGTCGTCATCCAGCGGGCGATCTCCAATCCAAATCCGCTCGCTCCACCCGAGATCAAGTACGTGCGATCCGCCCGAAATAAGGCAACACGTGCGGGCAAAGTGCGGACGCGATCGTTTTGCATGTTCACGACGATCTTGCCGCGATACGCGGCACGCGTCATGAACTTCATGGCGTCGCCAAGCTGCGAGATCGGAAACTCGGTGATTTCATTGGGCTGCAATTCGCCCGTCTCGAAGAGCGTTACGATCTCGTTCAGCATCTGCTGATGCAAGGCGGGCTTCTGGGCCGCGAGCCGATCGACGTCGACGACGAAGAACGAAATGTTTTCGCCCAGGCGTTCCATGCTGAGCTTGTTGTTGCGATAGATGTCCGACTTGCCGAGTTCGATGAAGCGACCGAACGGCGCCAGGCACTTGAGGCTCTGCGGGATGAATCGGCCTGTGAGGAAGTTGAGGACGATATCGACGCCGCGACCTTCCGTGACTTCCATCACCTGGTTGTGGAAATCGAGCGAGCGGGAGTCGAAGACGTGCTCGACGCCCAATTGCCGCAAGTACTCGCGTTTCTCCTTCGTGCCCGCGGTGGCGATGATTTTGACGCCCGCTCGCTTGGCCAATTGAATCGCCGCCCCGCCGACTCCGCCCGCGGCTGAATGAAGCAGCACGGTTTCGCCAGGCTCCATTCGGGCGAGATGGCACAGAGAATACCAGGCGGTGATGTAGACCACTGGTATCGAAGCGCCTTGTTGCGGAGTGAGCTGCTTGGGCCGACGAACCACGCAATGCCCCGGCGTGACGGCTCGCCCGCAGAAGCCCTGGGCCACTCGTGCGATCACGTCGTCGCCGATCCGAACGTGGCGGACCTTCGGCCCAACACGAACCACGCGCCCGGCTACCTCAAGGCCAAGGCGATGCGAGGTCAACCCGCCTGCGACGGCGTGTTGCGGCAAGAGGCCCATCGCGTTCATGACGTCTTTGAAGTTCAGCGCCGCCGCTTCCACGGCAATTTCGACATCGTCGGCGCCAAGCTCAAGTTGGGCAAGCCGCCGGAAGCCGATCTGATCGAGCATGCCGGCATCTTGCAAGTCGGCCTGGTAGGCGCCGGCGACTCCGGGTTCCTCGGAAGCAGCCGCCTGCTCGGCGGAATCGCGGTCCACCGGGACCAGCACCCGCACATAGCGTTGGTTGCCGCGCAGCGCCACCTCGGATTCGTCGCGATCGCGGCGGATGTGCAGCAATTCGTGATACAAGCTGTCCGTTTCGCCGGGGGTAATGCTTGAACCGAGATCGACGACGGTCATCGGAATGTTGGCGCATTCATTGTTGATGACGCGCGTCATGCCATGCAGGACCGCTTGGCCCAAATCCAGTTGCTCATCGCCGGGAACGCCGCCGGCGCCATTCGTGATCAAGTAGAAGCGAGGCACGCCTTCCCGCTTTTGCAGAAGCTGCGCGACCTGCAAGAAGGCGGGGACGAAGGGGCTCTCCGCAAGGCCCTTCCACCTTGGCTCCCCCTCCGCCGCCGCGGCAACGAAAAGGATCAAGGTCCGCCGATCCAACGGCACCTTTTCCAAGACCGCTTCCAAGCGGGAAAAATCCTCGAGCGAGAGGATCCTCGCCTCGATATCGTCCTGTTTGAGCCGCGTCGCCAGGTCGCCTGCCATGCCGGACGGGTCGCCAATCAGCACGGCACGTTTGGTGTCCGAAACACGGCCATGGAGCACCGCATCGCGACCCGCGGGCGTCCACTGGTACTCGAAACATCCCTCATACGTCGTGTCCGCTTGCCGCGAACCCGCGCCGACCAGGCGTTTGCATTTCAGACCGAACACCTCGGCGACCAGGTCGCCGTTGTCGTTGAAAATGAAGGTATCCGAGCAAAGAAACTGCTCGTCGTTGCGAGTGATATGGACATGAGCCCAGACTTGCTGCGTGGGCTTGCGATGGATACGCACCCGATCGATGACATGCGGCAGATAGATTCGATCCGAGTCCGTGCGGCAATGCACATCGGCGAAAATCGCATGAAGACATGCGTCGAATAGAGCCGGGTGAATCGCGTAGCGCTGGCATTCCTTCGCCAATTCGTCCGGCAATTGCAAGAGCGCGAGCCAATCCGAACCCTTTCGCCAGAGCTTCTCCACACACCGAAAATCGGGACCATAGTCCAGGCCGGCCTTGCGAACCTTTTCGTAGAACTCGGCCGCGGATTCGGCGGGTTCGTCGGTCGTGAGTTCCTGCAACGCGGCAAGCGACGAGGTCGATTGCGGAAATCGATCATGCACCGTGTTGATGCGGCCGGAAGAGTGCTTGATCCACGGGGTTTCAGCCGCCGCGTCCGCGGCACGGCTGCAGATGCGATAGTCCCCTTCGGCGGACACGATCTCGAGGCGGACTTCCAGCGGGTGCCGGCTGTTTTCCGGCAGAATCAACGGCAACTCGAAGAGCAGGTTCTCCAGGAAAAACGCCTCGTGCCGATACTGTTCGTTCGCGACTGCCCACGCCAGTTCCAGATGTCCGGTTCCGGGGAAGACGATCTCGCCATCCACCTGATGATTGCGCAGATACGGGAACTTTTGCAGATCCGCAATCGCATCCCAAACCGCCAGGCCGGGTTCGCTGACCATTTGAGTCTGACGCTTCAGGAACGGATGATCGAATCGGCCGCGCCTGAGTTGCGTTGCCGCGGGCGATTCGAACCAGTGCCGGGTGTGCTGCCAGGGATACTGCGGAAGGCGGACGTAGTTTCGCTCAGGGCCAAACAGCTTCGCGGCATCAGGCTCGATGCCTCGCGCCGCCAGGCGCGCGAAGCTCTGCAGGAAGACGGCCGCTTCGGGTTCCCGGCGCGTCATCGCCGGGCCAATGATCGCATCCGCAGCGAGGGTCTTGAAGAGGGCCTCCGCTCCGCCGACGAGCACAGGATGGGGGCCGATTTCAAGGAACGTATCGAACCCATCCTGCACCATTTGATGCAGGGCGTCGGTGAATAGGACGGCATTGCGGGCGTTCTGAAACCAGTAATCCGCATCCAGATGGGCGCCGCTTTCCCGGCGGCCGGTGACGGTGGAGTAGAGAGGCAACGATGCCTCCACGCCTCGTACTTCTCGTAGCGGCGCCAGCATGAAATCCTTGATCGGATCCATGTGATGGCTGTGGTAGGCCACCTGCACGCGCACCGGACGGTTGAAAACGCCGCGAGATTCCAGCGACTGAGCGATGAGCTGAAGCGGCTCCGGATCGCCCGAAAGCGTCAGCATCGCCGGGCCGTTGACGGCAGCGATCGAAACCTTTCCCGCATAGGGCTTAACCGCGATGCGGGCGTCTTCGACGGTGAGTCCGACCGCCAGCATTCCGCCTTTGCCGGAAGCCAGGTTCTGAGCTTGCGAGCGATGGTAAATCACCTCGACCGCTTGCTCCAACGTGAGAGCCCCGGCAGCGAAGGCGGCTGCTACTTCGCCGATCGAATGCCCGACGATCCCCTCGGGCCGAAGTCCGTAGTGTTCGTAAAGCTTCACCAGGGCGATCTGCACGGCCATGACAGCCGGTTGCACGATCACGGTGTCGTTGATTTTCGTGGTCGCTTCGTCCTTGATCAGTTCGGCGATCAGCGACCAGCCGGCCAATTTCCGAAAGAGGACGTCGATCCCCTCGATCGTTTGCCGAAAGACCGGTTCGCTCCGCATGAGCTGTTGGCCCATGCCTGCCCATTGGCCCCCCTGCCCTGAAAAGACGAACGCAAGCCGAGGCGCCTTCTTCCGAGCGATCTTCGTTGCCAAGGTGGCAGGGTCCACCTTGCCGTCGGCAAAGTTGCGAAGCTTCTGCTCGATCTCTTTGGAGTCTCGGCCCACGACAGCGACAAGGTGGGCGTAGTGGCTGCGGCGGGCGAAAGCCGAGTAGGCGACATCTCCGAACGGCTCTTGGGAAGCGGCCAGAAAATCAGCGTGTTGGATCGCCAATTCTCGGAGCGCATCGCGGTGCGCCGCACTCAACATGTACAGGGTTGGTGTGGCGATGAGGTCGCTTGGTTCTTTCGCGTCCGCATCTTGGTTCGCCTCGGCGACCGCTTGAAGCACGACGTGCGCATTCGTGCCGCCGGCTCCAAAGGAGTTGACCGCCACGGTCCAGGGGTGCCCGTTGCGGCGCAGCGGGGTGGGCCGAGTGGGCACTTGCAGCTTTTCCCGTTCCCAATCGATATCGGGATTGGGATTGTGCAAATGCAGATTCGGCGGAGCCATGCCGTGGCGGGCAACCAGCGCACCTTTGATGAACCCGGCAATCCCGGCGGCGCCTTCGAGGTGGCCCAGGTTCGTTTTCACGGAGCCCAACAGACATCGTTCGTCGTCTGCCCGCTTCCGTCCAAGCACGGACCCGAGGGCCGCGGTCTCGATGGGATCTCCCACGGCAGTGCCGGTGCCATGCGCCTCGACGAAATCGACCGTCAACGGATCGATCGCGGCCTCCCCATAGACCGACTTCAGCAATGCGATCTGTGCCAAGACATTGGGGACGGTGAAACCTTCAGGCACATACCCGTCTTGGTTGGCGCCGCTCCCGAGCACGCATGCGTAGATCGAATCGCCGTCCTCGATCGCTTTGCTCAGGGGCTTCAAGATGACGACGCCCGCGCCTTCGCCGCGGACATATCCATTGGCGGCCGCGTCGAATGCCTTGCAATATTGGTCCGGATTCAGGAATCCTGCCTTGGACAAAATGATCGACGATTCCGGGCGCAGCATCACGTTGACGCCGCCGGCGATCGCCAAGTCCGCCTGCCCGCTCCACAGGGTTTGGCAGGCCAAGTGGACGGCCACCAGCGAACTGGAGCAAGCCGTATCCAGCGAAACGCTTAGCCCTTTGAGATTGAAGTCGTAGGAAATGCGATTCGCCAGCGACGAGATCGAAGTGCCCATCGCGACATACGGATTGATTTCGTCGCGGCTTTCGCTGGCCGCCTGCATGCACAGGAAGTCGTACATGAAGGAGCCGACGAAGACCGATGTTCGCGATCCGTCCAACTGATCGCGGCGCAGCCCGGCATCTTCCATCGCTTCGTGGGTCACTTCAAGAAGCAAACGCTGTTGCGGATCGATGCGCTGGGATTCGGTGGGAAAGTAGCCGAAAAACTCGCCGTCGAATTGATCGACCCCCTCGATGAACCCTCCTTTGGCGTTGCGGATGCTCCCTGATTTCTCCGGGTCCGTGTCATGGAAGAGCGAATGCTTCCAGCGGTCGTCCGGCACTTCTCGAATGGCGTTGATTCCGTCGAGCAGCGCCTGCCAGTAAGCGGCCGGCGAATCGATGCCGCCGGGAAAGCGACAGCCCATGCCGACGACCGCCAAGGGTTCGCGTGGGCGCGGAATCGCATTGCCAAGGGACGCAGGGGAATTGGGGGGGAGCGAAATGGAAAACTCCTTGTCGATCCATCCCAGACTGCCTGGGATTGGGCCGAAAAGCCGCAGGCACTAAAAATTCGTTCCTATGCCAACCCTTCGAAGAAAAACAGCGACCGAGGCGGATTCTAACGCGAAGCAAGCCGGCTCTGTCGAAAGATTGCATGAAGGTTTGCTGCTTCCGCACAACCCTTTCGCGTCGACTCCGAAAACTGCGTCGGATAGCTGAATCGCTTGTCGCTTCGCCTCGGGCGCGACCAAATTTCAAGAACCTTAGGGTACCGAACGGCCCCGCGACGAATACAGCGAAATCGCGCGATTCCTGCGACTTTCGCGACCTGAGTTGGGGTGCAACCGGCATAAACCGGCAGCTTTTCCCAAGTGGCTGCGCCGACTTCTTGACGGGGACGGGGGGTGCTGATGGAACATGCCCGAATCCCCTGGAAAACCGTCTCCGCTCAGCTTGGACGCATATTGCGCCTGGGCTCCACGATCCGCCTACTCAGTTCGAATTCCACGCGGCGGGTTTTGTCCTGTTCCGTTACTCTGGGAGGTAGAAGCGGCCTCAACCTCCACAGCGAGTCGGCATGACGGCCCCCGCGGAACAATTGATTGCGGATGCGAAGCAAGGCGGCGACCGGGCGCTCGGCGACCTCCTCGACCTTTATCGCAATTACCTACGGCTCTTGGCCCGTCTCGAAATCGGCCAACGGCTGCAGGGAAAAGTCGATCCGTCGGACGTCGTGCAAGAGACCTTCCTCGAAGCTCATCGCCATTTCCCCGGATTCGAAGGAGCCAAAGAGCCGCAGTTCGTGCAATGGCTTCGCAAGATCCTCGCGGGCCGAGTCGCGCATTTGGTGCGACACTACTTCGGCACGCAGGGGCGCGACATTCGGCTTGAGGAACAGATCGCGGCCAACCTCGACCGCTCCTCGCACAGGTTGGGACGCGAACTGGCGGCGAATGCCACCTCCCCCAGCGGACAGGCGGCAGCTCGCGAGCATGCGGTGCTCTTGGCCGACGCTCTGCGGCAATTGCCTCCGGACTATCGCGAAGCGATCATTCTTCGCAACTTCGAACAGATGCGATTTCAGGACATCGCCACCCGGATGGGCAAATCGCAAGACAGCGTCGAGAAACTGTGGCTGCGGGCTCTCATTCGTTTGAAGCAGCACTTCGGGGAATTCGCATGATCTCGCGCATCTCCGACGCCTTGAGCCTTTTGCCCGAGGATTCCAGCGGCGATTCGCGGCTGCTGTCGGCAGTCGAGGAATATCAAAAGTTGCTGGAGCAGGGTCAACGACCGGACAAGAGCGAGTTCGTTCGTCGCTACCCCGATCTCGCCCTCGCATTGCCTGCATGTCTTGACGGCTTGGAGTTGGTGCATCGCGCCGCGGCGGGCGAATCGAAATCGGCCGTCGTCGAACCGCCGATCACGGGAGCGCCGCTGGGCGATTTCCAGATCGTCCGAGAGATCGGCCGCGGCGGCATGGGGATCATCTACGAAGCGATTCAGCTTTCCTTGGGACGGCGCGTCGCGCTGAAAGTCCTCCCGTTCGCGTCGGCCTTCGACGCGAAAACGCTGCAACGCTTTCGCAACGAAGCCCAGGCCGCGGCCCAGCTTCATCACACCAATATCGTCCCCGTCTATGCCGTCGGCTGCGAACGCGGCGTGCATTATTACGCTATGCAACTCATCGACGGCAATTCGCTCGCCGCCGTCGTCCGCCAGCTCCGCCGGGAAGCGGGTTACCTAGTCGACCTCAGCCAGCACGAGGCCGCCTCCGTTCGGCCGAACGACGCCGCCTCCCCTGCCCTGCCGGCTCCCCCGACCATGGCTCCGATCGAAACAGCGAAGGGGACCGCATCGCTTTCGACCCATCGCAGCGAACGCCGCGACCGCTTCTTCCGCACTGCCGCGCAAATGATCGCCCAGGCAGCCGACGGCCTGGAACACGCCCATCAGGTCGGCATCGTTCACCGCGACGTGAAGCCGGCGAATCTCATCCTCGACGCAAACGGCACCCTGTGGGTCGCGGATTTCGGACTCGCGCTCTTCCATTCGGAAGTAGGCCTCACCCGGACCGGCGATCTGCTCGGCACGCTTCGCTACATGAGCCCGGAACAAGCGAGCGGCCAGCGCACGACGATCGACCATCGCACCGACGTCTATTCGCTGGGCGCGACCCTCTATGAGCTGATCACGCTCGAACCCATGTTCCCCGGGCAATCGCATGCGGATTTGTTGCGGCAGATTCTCGACCAGGAACCGAAATCGCCGCGCGCGTGGGATCGAAACATTCCGGTCGAACTCGAAACCGTGCTGCTGAAGGCGGTCAGCAAAAGCCCCGCGGATCGCTATGTCTCGTCCAAGGCGTTCGCCGACGACCTGCGGCGATTCCTGGATGACAAGCCGATCCAGGCCCGCCGGCCCAGCTTGATGGACCGAGCGCGCAAATGGTCGCGCCGCCATCCGTCCGCAGTCATTGCGACGATGGTCGTTCTCGTGTTTCTCGTCGCCGGCCTCATCGTCAGCAACTGGGTGATCTCGGAGGAGCAACGAAAGACCAAGGACGCTCTGAGCCGCGAGAAAGACCGGGCGAAAGAAGCGGAATTGCGATTCGCCCAGGCACGCAAGGCGGTCGATCTGCTGGTCGAAACGTCCGAAGAGGAACTCGGCGATTCCCCCTGGCTCCAGGGCGCTCGCCGTCGTTTGCTGGAAACCGCCCTTACCTACTATCAGGCGTTCATCGACGAGCGGAAGAGCGACCCGTCCGCGCAAGCCGACCTCGCGCAAAGTCAGGCTCGCGTGCGGAAGATTCTCGACGAATTGACCGCGTTGCAAGGCGCTCTGAAGCATATTCTCGTGATGAACGGCGAGGTGCAGCGCGAGTTGAATCTGTCCGGCGACCAGCGAGCTGATCTCAAATTGCTCGACGAGCAGTGGGCCAAGCAACGGCTCGAACTTTTCAAGGACGCTTCGAAAGTGGACGCGAAGGTTCGCCGGCAGCGGTTTGCCGAGGCCATTCGCGGGGCGGATACGGCCCTCGATTCCATGCTCGATCCAGGCCAACGGTCGCGGCTGCAGCAGATCTTCTTGCAGCTCCAGGGACCATTTGCATTCCAAACGTCTTACGTCGTTGCCGCGCTGGAGTTGACTCCAGACCAACAGAAACGCATTCGCGATTTGGACGAAAAGATGTTCATCGAAATGAAGCCCGGCCCACCTTCCTTCGGCCCCTTCGACCGCAAGAAAGACGTTCATATCTCCATGCAGGCAACCGTGGAGAAGATTTTGAAGACGCTGAGTTCGACTCAGCGGACGCGGTGGAACGAGTTGGTTGGGGAGAAATTCGAAGCACGCATCCGAATGCCCGCCATGCTGTTCATCGGCGGCCCGCCCGGCCCGCCCGGCCCGCCCCTGCATGGACCGCCGCCCGACGGGCGGCGCTGACGAGCTAGTGCTTTGTCCAGACTAATAAATTCCAGGGTTGCAGTTGTGCACTAGCCCGACGCGTCAGTCAGCGAGGGTTGACGGCATCCCTCGCTGACTGACGCGTCGGGCTAGTGCAGAGCGACCGCGAGCCCGAAATTGAGTCTGGACAACGCACTTGTCCGCGATCAGGTCGAGAACGGGAGCGGCGACCGTCGATACTCAGTCACGCTGCTGCTCGATCAGCCGATCGCGACAGGTTCGACGGAGCAATCGTGCCGCCAACCACCAAATGGGCAACGGCAAGAGAATGCTCGCCACGAGCGGCAACGTCGGATTGTCGGAAACGACCGCCAAGCTCGCGTAAGCGAAACACATGGCCGCGGAACCGGCGACGAGTGCAAGCATGTAGCGCCCAAACGGCATGCGAGCTAGCCCGGCCATGCACGACACCGCTTCCGGAATCAGCGGCAGCCAACGCGAACACGCGACGGCGTATGCTCCGGGCCCTGCGTAGAATCGCTCGGCCGATTCCAACTCTTTTCCGAGAAGCCAAAACGCGAAACGTCGGCCCAGAGCACGCGTCATTCCGTAGGCGATAAGACCGGCAAGGCATGAGCCAGCCGTGCCGATGAGCCCACCGAGAAGGGGGCCGTAGCGCTGCCCAAGCATCGTGATGACGAGCGTACTTGGGATTGGCAGCAGGATATCGGCGATCAGGAAGCCGATCGCGGCGAGCCAGACCCATGGACCCAGCGTGTCGAGCCAGGCCTGATCGACCAGCGAATCGCCGAGAAGGAAGAAGAAGATCAGGCCGAAGGTCAGAAATCCGACGAACACAAACGCGGTGCGCATGCTAGACCATTGTCCAGACTCGATTTTGGGGCTCTCGTTCGCCTCTGCACTAGCCCGACGCGTCAGTCAGCGAGGGTTGACGGCATCCCTCGCTGACGCGTCGGGCTAGTGCACGACTGCAACTCAAGGATTTAGTCTCGACAACGCACTAGGCGAAGACCTGACGAATCACCTGGCCGCGGCTGATCGCGTAGGGTCGGCCGAACGAATCGTGGACTTCGGTATCGGCAGAGTACCCGAGGGCATGGAAGATGGTGGCGGTAAGGTCCTCGGGCCGCACTCGGCCATCTTTCGGCTCGCCGCCGATGGCGTCGGAGGCGCCGTAGACTTGCCCGCCTCGGACGCCGCCGCCGGCCATGGCGATTGAGAAAACGGGGCCCCAGTGTTCGCGCCCGCCGCGCGGATTGAAACGAGGCGTGCGACCGAACTCGGACATGCACACGACTAGCGTTTCGTCCAAAATCCCCCGTTGGTCCAGGTCATCGAGCAGCGTCGCGAAGGCCTGATCCATGGGGGGCAGCAGCACTTCTTTGAGCCGCGGCACTTCGTTGGTATGCGAATCCCAGCAGGGATTGTCGGCCGGCTCATCCGCTCCGCGATACCAGTTGACGTGGACGAGGTTCACGCCCGCTTCGATAAGCCGACGTGAAAGCAGCACGCTTTGGCCGAAGGGGCTCAGACCATAGCGTTCGCGCATCGAGGGAGCTTCGAGACTCAGATCGAACGCCTGACGCGCGGAGGCCGAACGCAACAAGTCGAACGCCTGGTGCGTCTGGCGATCATAGCGATCGAGCGTGCCGCTTCGATCGACCTGAATGATGCGATCATTCACCCGCGTCAGCAGCGATTGCCGGCCATCAAGGCGATCTGGGGCGACGTCCGCGGCGAGGCTGAAGTCGGGGATGCGGAAACCCGCAGGCGTCGGTTCGCAACGGAGCAACCAGGGATCCGCCTTCCGCCCGAGAAAACCGGAATCCTGGCCGGGCCACACGGAGCCATCGGTATTGAAGATGCGCATCGGAAGCCGAACGCTCGTCGGCAACGTGCGGGGTTCCTGATGCAGAGCTTGCACGACTGCCCCGAGGAACGGCCAATCGTTCGGCGCCCCTGGCTTCGCGTTTTCGGAGTTCATGGGGGCGTGGGGCCGCCCCGTGAGCATGTAATAGCCGCTCGACGAATGCGCATTGTCGCCGGTCGAGACGGCCCGCAGCACGCAGAGACGATGTGCCTGCTGTGCAAGTCGCGGCATCAATTCGCCGAACTGAATTCCGGGCACGCTGGAGGAAATCGGACGAAACGGCCCACGGATGTTTTCAGGAGCTTCCGGCTTCGGATCCCAAGTGGAGTGTTGCGGCGGCCCGCCCATCAGGAACAGCACGATGCAACGCTTCGCCTTGCTTGTGGGCCGCCCCGCTTCGCTTGCCCTGGCTTGCGAGCGAAGCAATTGGGGCATCGTCAGCCCGAGGGCGGAGAGCCCGCCGGCGCAAAGAGCTTGCCGGCGAGTGATGCCGTCGCAAAGGCGAGAACCGGGGGCGAGGAGATTCAGCATGGCGGGAGCGTCTCCAGGTAGGCCGCTATGAGTTTACCCGGAGATTGCTCATCGCGAAAGGGGGAAGCGGTTGGGAATGCTAAACGGCTGCGGCAACTTTTGGGGCCGACGGACTAGACCGCGAACGCTGAAAGCGTTCTCCAGCAAAGCCCAGGGTTGGCGACCATCGGGAGCCAACCCTGGGGTCGCGGCGACGCCGCAGGAGTAGAGTCCTGAAGGGCTCGCCAGGATGCCCTCGTGCTTCCGAAA